>JAPKMV010000534.1 GCA_026645635.1 Caldilineaceae bacterium | reverse complement strand
GGTGGAGGGGGATGAGAAGCTGGTCAAGGTGCATGTCCACGTCTTCGACCCGGGCGTGCCCCTCTCCTACGGCGTGGCCACCGGCTTCATCACCGATGTGGTGGTGGAAAATATGGATGACATGGCTGCTTCCGGCCCGTTGAGCGCGGCGCAAGTGCAAGCCGCCGCCGAACTGGATGACACGCAGATCGGCCTGGTCGCCGTCGTGCCCGGCCACGGGTTTGGCGAGATCTTCCGCAACCTGGGCGCCCATGCCGTCGTGGAAGGCGGCCAGAGCATGAACCCCAGCGTCGCCGAGTTGGCCCAGGCTGTGCGCAGCGTGCCGATCCGCCGTGTGGTGCTCCTGCCCAATAACAGCAACATCCTGATGGCGGCTCAGCAAACGGCCAAACTTGTCGCCAAAGATGAAGACCCGCGTCAGGTGATCGTCGTACCCGCCCGTTCGATGCCACAGGGGATTGCCGCGCTCACCGCGTTCGACCCGGCGGCCGAGAACATGAGTGATCTGCTGGCCAGCATGACGCAAACGATGGGCGCAGTGCAGACCGGCGAGGTCACCCAGGCCGTGCGCACCGCAGAGGTGGACGGCATTCATGTGCACCAGGGTGACTTGATCGGCCTGCACAACGACAAACTGGTGGTCTGTGGCAGCAGCCTCCAAGAGTTGACGCTCGATTTGTTGGCAAAGATGGGCGCCGCCAGCGCCGATCTGATTTCCATCTACTACGGTGACTTCGTGGCAGCCGCAGCCGCTCAAGATTTTGCCGAAACTGTGCGGTCTGAGTATCCTAGTTCAGATGTGGAGCTTGCCTACGGTGGTCAGCCCCACTATCATTACATTCTATCTACCGAATAAGCGCACGGTGGATTGCCGCACCTGGGGCACAGGCGGCGGCGTCTGCCACACCGAGCACCTGCTGCCATGACCAACGTTCGTATCATAACCGACAGCAACGCCTATCTCCCTGCCGAATTTCTGGAGCGTCATCCGGTCGAGGTCATCCCGCACCGGTTGAAGATCGGCGGCTCGTTTTTCGAGGAAGACGCCGACTTTTCCGTCGACGAGTTCTTCGAGAAACTCGCCGACGCGCGGCGAGCCAACCCGCTCGTCATCCCTGAGGTTCAGGCCCCACCCATCAACGTGTTTCTCGACCAATTCCAGAATGGCGGCACCGAGCAGATCGTCGCCATCCACATGAGCAGCCAGCTCAGCCCGATCTGGGAGCAGGCGCGCCGCGCGGCCGATATGCTCAAGGGACGCTACACGATTCGCGTGCTCGACAGCCAGACGACTTCGCACGGCCTCGGCATCCTGGTGCGCATGGCGGCGGAAGCGGCGGCCAAAGGCGCCACGATCAACGACATCGCGCGCATCGTCAACGGCGGCGTGCCGCACATCTACGTGACGATCTTCACCGAGAGCCTCAACTATCTCGAACGCAGCGCCCGCCTCAGCGCCTCGCAGAGCCTCCTGGGCGCCATGTTGGGCATCAAGGCCATGTTGATGATGGAGGACGGCTGGCTCGTCACACAGGAGAAGGTGCAGACACGCGACGAAGTCGTGGAGAAGCTGCGCGAATTTGTCTCCGAGTTCGCTTCGATTCGTGAAATTGGCGTCTTCCAGCAGGGCTACGAGAGCGTGCGCACCGACCTGATGGCGCGGCTGCGCGAGACGCTGCCCAAAGCGCCGATTCACAAAGTGGACTACCCCCCCAGCCTGGCCGCCTATGTTGGGCCAAACACGGTGGGTGTCGTCGTTCACGAAGGGACATTTTAGACCGTGCTCAACCCACTTTTGCAGCGCGTACAGCGGATTATCGACTTGGAAGAACGCCAGAGCTGGCGTAACCGTGGCGTCGTCGGCGGTATGCAGGCGATGGCAGAACGGTGGAGCGAGGAAGCCAACGCCGAGGGCCTCGATCCGCGCCTGGTCGCTGCGCTGGCTGCACGGATGCGCCGGTACGGCGCTGCATCCGCGGAAGAGCGTCCGGCCATCGCCGCCGACATGCGCGGCATCATCGTCGGCGAACCATTTGCCGATGAGTTACTGACGGTCGCCGCTCCCGGCGCGGAATCGGTCGTGGCCGAAGAGTCCGCCGCGGCGCTGGCCGCCGCTTCCCCTGTTGCGCGCATAGGGTCGCCGGCAGCCGCCGACAGCGCAGGCAGCGTTGAGCCAGCCGCACCTGCGGAAGCCGCGCTGGAGATTCCCGCCGGCGATGAAGAAGCTGCCGCACCGTCCGGTTCGCCGCCGGTCATTGCGCTGCCGGGGCTGGGCAAGGTCTACGAAGCGGCGCCTGACGAGGACTTTTCCGACCAGGAGAGCCGGCGCACGCAGCGCAAGCCGCCGCCAGCGAGCCGCCGCAACCCGCGCGATCTGCAATCCAACGTGACGATTCTCGACGGCGTCGGGCCGGCCACCGCCGAGCAACTGGCGCGGCTCAACATTCAGCAGGTGGCCGATCTGCTCTGGCACTTCCCGGCGCGCTACGACGATTTCAGCGAGATGCGCACGATTGACCGGCTGCGCCCCGGCGAACAGGTGACCGTCGTCGCCAACCTTTGGGAGGTGCGCGAACGCAAGCTCGGCGTCAACCGCTCGATGGTCGAAGGCATTCTCGGCGACTCCACCGGCACGCTGCACGCCGTTTGGTGGAACAAGTGGGTGGTCAAGCAGTTGGAGAAGGGCAAGTCGATGCGCTTCTCCGGCAAGATCGACCTGTATCGCGGCCAGAAGACCATTGAAAACCCGGTCTTCGAGGAACTCGACGACGAACGCGTGGCGACCGGGCGCATGTCCCCCATCTACCCGCTCACCGAAGGGCTGACCAACAACCGGCTGCGCAACCTGATCTATGATGCGGTGGAGGGCTACGCCCGCTTCATGACCGACCCGCTGCCCGCACAACTGCGTCAGCAGTATGAACTGCCTGACCTGACCTACTCTTTGCAGCAGATTCATTTCCCCGACAGTCAGGAGGTTCTGCTGCAGGCGCGCCGCCGGCTGGCTTTCGAGGAACTGCTCTATTTGCAGATTGGCGTGTTGCAGCGCCGCCGCACCCTGCGCCAGGCCACGGCCCCGGCCTTTGCCATCGACCTCTCCGCCATGCAGCGCTATCTCGGCATTCTGCCCTTTGCACCCACCGGCGCCCAGGAACGGGTGATCGGCGAGATTCTGCGCGACCTGGAAAACTCGGTGCCGATGACGCGCCTGGTGCAGGGTGACGTAGGCAGCGGCAAGACTGCCGTGGCCGCAGCCGCCATGTGGGCCGCCGTCAACAACGGCGCACAGGCCGCGCTCCTGGCGCCGACGCAGGTGCTGGCCGAACAACATCACCGCGGCATCAGCCGGCTGCTCTGCCAACTGCCGCGCCCCGACGGCGCGCCGGTGAATGTGCAACTGTTGACGGGACGTGTCACCGGAGAGGTGCGCGCGGAGGTGCTCGACGGCTTACGCACCGGTGCGGTGGATGTGATCATCGGCACCACCGCGCTGATCCAGGATGGCGTCGATTTTGCCAGCCTCGGCCTGGTGGTCGTGGATGAGCAGCACCGCTTCGGCGTCGAACAGCGGGGTGTCCTGCGCAGCCGCGGC
>JAPKMV010000533.1 GCA_026645635.1 Caldilineaceae bacterium | reverse complement strand
AGTCTGTCATCATCGGTGACAAATACAGCGACCTGGCCGCAGGCAAGGCGGTCGGCTGCCTCACGGTGCTGGTGCTCACCGGTCACGGCGCGCAGGAGTATCGTCAGGGTGGCGTGCCCACCCCGGACTACGTAGCCGGCGATCTGACCGATGCCGTTGCCTGGTGGCTGGAGAAGCGACGCTGATGGTGTATACTCCAGAATCACAATAGTTAGCGACTTACAGACGTCAGGTGTATTGTTACATGCGTGTTCTCTATCTCTACAAGGACTACTACCCTGTCCTTGGCGGCATCGAAAATCACGTTCGCATGTTGGCCGAAGGGCTGCGACCTTTGGGGGTCGATACGCGCGTTCTGGTCACCAACACGGGACCGGCAACCGTGGAAGTGACCATCGATGGTGTACCGGTCACCAAAACCGGACGCCAGGCGAACATCTCGTCGGCGCCGATCAGCCTGGGCTTCTTTCCCGCCGTGCGGCGCCTGGAGGCGGGCGTCGACGTGGCCCACGCCCATTTCCCCTACCCACCAGGGGAAGTGGCCCAGTTGCTGCTGGGACGCAGCCGGCGCTTCGTGCTCACCTATCACAGCGACATTGTCAAGCAGCGTGTCCTCGGCGCGCTCTATCGCCCGCTGCTCTGGCTGTTGCTACGGCAGGCGAATCTGATCACCGTCTCCAATCCTGTCTACATCCAGACTTCGCCTTTCCTGCGCCCGGTGGCGGACAAATGCCGGGTGATCCATCACGGCCAAGATCTGGCGCGCTTTGCGCCGACGCCAGCTTCCGCCGCTGCGGCGGCTGCCTGGCGCGAGCGGTTTCACGGTCAACCCTTGATTCTTTTCGTGGGACGATTGCGCCACTACAAGGGTGTCGATGTGCTCCTGCGCGCCATGTCCACCGTGGAACAAGCGCGCCTGGCCATCGTCGGCATCGGCCCCAAGGCTGACGATTGGCAGGCGTTGGCGCAGGAACTTGGCCTTCAGGCGCGGGTCACCTTCCTGGGGGAAGCATCAGATGCCGATGTCATTGCGCTTTACCAGGCCGCCGACATCTTTGTGCTGCCGTCGACCAATCGGGCGGAAACGTGGGGCGCAGTGCAGATCGAAGCCATGGCCAGCGGTCTGCCCATCATCTGCACCGAACTGGGCACCGGCACGTCATATGTGAATCAACACGGCGTCACCGGTCTGGTGGTCCCCCCTAACGACCCAGACGCGCTGGCCGCAGCAATCCGGCAGATGCTGGCCGCGCCCGAACTGCGTCGCGCCATGGGCGAAGCGGGGCTACGCCGTGCTCGCGAGCAGTTTTCCACCACGGCCATGCTCCAGAACATGCTGGCCTTTTACCGGGAAGCACTGGCGCAGCCAGATTCATAGGCGGTGTGCACATGACTTCGACGACCATCTACCGCAGCAAAGCGCCGCTGCGCATCAGCTTTGCCGGCGGCGGCACCGACGTCTCACCCTACCCGGAGGAACGCGGCGGCGTTGTGCTCAATACGACCATCAGCCATTACGCCTACTGCACGATCGTGCCACGTGGTGACGACACGGTGCAGGCGCACTCGCTGGACTATGATACAGTGGCGAAGTTTGACCGCAGCGATGCGTGGAGCAAGTCCGACGAGTTGGCGCTGGTGCGGGCGGTGGTGAACAAGATGGATGTGCCGACTGGTCTCGATCTCTTTTTGCACAGCGATGCGCCGCCTGGTTCCGGCCTGGGTTCGTCATCGACCCTGGTGGTGGCTTTGATTGGCCTGATGCGTCACTGGCTGCGCCGGCCCATGACTGACTACGAAATCGCTGAGCTGGCGTACGAAGTGGAGCGCGTGGACATGGCGATCGCTGGCGGCAGGCAGGATCAATATGCGGCAACCTTCGGCGGATTCAACTTCATCGAATTCTTGCCCGACGCGGTCGTCGTCAATCCCTTGCGCATTCCGGCTGATACGGTCAATGAGCTCGAGTACCGCCTGCTGCTCTGCTATACGGGCGTCACACGCATGTCCGGCAACATTCTCAGCACGCAGATTCAAGGGTATGTTGAGAAACGCGCAGATGTCGTCGCTGCCCTCGACCGCATCAAGGCGATCACGCTGGATATGAAGAACGCGCTGCTGCTGGGCCAGCTCGACGACTTTGGCGCCATGTTCGACTATGCGTGGCAGAACAAGAAGCGGCTTGCCAGCGCCATCAGCAATGCGCACATCGAGGAACTCTACGACGTCGCCCGCAAAGCAGGAGCGCTGGGCGCCAAGGTTTCTGGTGCAGGCGGCGGTGGTTTCCTGCTCATCTACTGCCCCTTCGATCGCAAACACCGCATCGCCGAGGCGCTGGAAAAGGCCGGCGGGCGCATCGCACCATTTGCCTTTGAACCAAATGGAATACAGGCATGGACCTATCCACGCTGACCGCAGTGATTCTGGCTGGCGGACTTGGCACACGCCTGCGCAGTGTTGCGCCAGCTGGCCCAAAGGCACTGGCTCCGGTGCTGGGTCGCCCTTTTCTTGAATATCAGATCGAGTGGCTAACGCGGCAGGGCGTCCCTCGCGTTGTCCTCTGCCTGGGCTATGCCAGCCAGGCAATCATTGAGCACGTTGGTGATGGCAGCCGTTTTGGTGTGGACGTGATCTATTCGGTAGAAACCGAACCTCTAGGCACGGCCGGCGCGCTGGCCCTGGCGCGGCCCTACGTTCCGTCAACTGCACTCGCGCTCAACGGTGACACTTTCTACGCCGACGACCTGGCGCCGATGGTTGCTCAACACCGCACTTGCAAAGCGGCCCTGACAATCGGCGCCAGCCGCGCCGGCGATCGCAGCGCGAGTGGGCAGATCGTTGCTGACGACTCGCAGCGCGTCCTGCACTTTACGGAGAAAAGTGCAGCTATCCATGATGCCTGGGTAAGCGCCGGTCTGTATCTGCTGCAACCTGCGATTCTCGATGCCATCCCCACCGACCGCGCTGTGTCACTGGAGAACGAGACGCTGCCCCAACTCCTGGCCGAACAGGGGGCAGTCTACATCTACCCGCTGCGCCGGGGTTTCTGGGACATGGGCACGCCGGATGGCTTTGCACGGCTGAACGACTATCTGTCTTCCCAGGTGGAAAGCGCCTCGTGAGCAAATACTATCGCTGGCTGCAGGGAGCCGCTCGACAACCGATATTTCCCTTGTTGACCTGGTGGGCCATTGCCTTAACTGCCTTGACGCAGCAAAGCATGTGGATCGACGAATGGTTCACCTGGCTGCATGTACAGGTGCCTTGGGGCGATTTCGTGCAGCATGTAATCGACACGGAACGACGGCCACCGCTTCACTTTGCCCTCGTCAAGCTCGTGAGCGATCTACTGAACAGCAGCGAATTTGCGCCGAGATTGTCCAGCATCGCCTTTGTCTTGATCAGCATTGCCCTGATCTATGTCCTCGGGCGGCGGCTGGGCGGCGGTCGCACTGGGCTGTGGGCAGCCTGGCTGCTCGCGCTCTCTCCCTTCTGGCTGCTCTATGGCCGGATGATGCGCGCCTACAGTTTGACGATGTGCCTGGCCCTTTTGTCCACCTGGCTGCTGGTGGTTGCGCCAACACGCAGCCGTCG
>JAPKMV010000532.1 GCA_026645635.1 Caldilineaceae bacterium | reverse complement strand
ATGCAGGCGTTGAGCAAGCCACCCTATTGGAAAATCTGAAGCTCGCGCACGATGGCCGCCTGACGTTCGCCGGCCTGCTCCTGTTTGGCCAGCGGGTGGCATGGCGCAAACCGCAGTTCGGCATCAAGGCGACGGTTTATCTGGCGCCCGACGAGTATCGGGACAAAGAAGACATCGGCGGCAATCTCTTTACACAGCACAGACAGGGCGTCGATTTCATTCTGCGCAATTTGCATCGCCGCCAGTCGGGGCAAGACTTCAACGCACCCGGTGTGCTGGAAATTCCAGATGCAGCCATCAAAGAAGCGGTGGCCAACGCATTGGTGCACCGCGACTATTTTATCCAGTCATCCGTGGCGATTGACATCCATGCCGACCGAGTGGAGATCAGCAGCCCAGGGGTGCTGCCCAACACGGTTACGGTCGAGAACATCAAGTTGGGGATTCATCTCGAACGCAACCCGATTCTTCTGTCCCTCACCGCCAAAGACCCTGACTTTGGCTACACCGGTCGCGGCAGCGGCGTGCCACGCATCATCCGGCTATGCCGCGAGTACGCGGTCCCTGTGTCGTTCGTCAATGACATCGAACGCAGCGCGTTCCGCGTGATCTTCGGGCGCCGAGGGTAAAAATCTCCTAATCTCCTAATCTCTCAATCTCAGTGCTGAGATTAGGAGATTAGGAGATTGAGAGATTGAGAGTTTACCTTACCAGACTCGTATCCCCTTCGACCAGGTGGTCATGTTGCTGATCAGCTGGAAGAGCATGGGGCCGTAGGAGATGATGACCAGGGCGATGGCGCCGTTGAGCCACGGCCACCAGGTGTCGAGCCACTTGGGCGCAGGATTCGGATTCAGCGGCTCCGCCACCGGCATCTCGATGGGCTTGTCGAGCTTGCGCGGGATGATCCACGTGAAGAGCATGATGGCGAAGAAGAGCGTGGCGCTGATCGACAGGAAGACCAGCCCCAGCACCGATTCCATCATCTGCGGGTTCCACGCACTGTCATAGTAGGGCGCCTCGCCCAGCATGGTGCGCCGCGGCACGCTGAACAGCAAACCCAGCGTGTGGTAGGCGTTGCTGAAGAAAAGCATCCCAAAGAACCAGGTCCAAACTTGCGCCAGCGCCATCCACTTGGTGAAGAGCTTGTGGCCGGTCAGCTTGGGCACCAGCCAGTAGGCGATGGCGAAGAAGGAGAGCGTCACCGCCGAGCCGACGGTCAGATGGAAATGGCCGGGCACCCACATGGTGTTGTGCACTGCCATGTTGACATTGTAGGAGGCGTTGATGATGCCGCCGATGCCGCCGAAGATGAAGAGGATCATCGCCAGATTCTGGCCGGCGTAGGAAGGGTCGCCCCAGTTGAGCCGCCCGATCCAGCGCAGATAACCCTTGCCGCCGCGCGCCCGCGCGCCGATCTCCAGCGACGCCACCACGGTGAAGGCGGTGATCAGGCTGGGGAAACCGACGCCCATCGTCAGAACCATGTGGATGAACTTCCAGATTTCAGGAATGCCGGGGTCGGCGTACTGGTGATGGAAGCCGACGGGCGTGCTCAGGAGCAGGAAGAGCCAGAAGACCAGGCGCGCCAGCGGCTCGCTGAACATCTTGCCATTGGTCTGCGCCGGCATCATGCCGTACCAGGAGACATAGGCCGGCAGCAGCCAGAAGTAGACCAGGGGATGGCCGAACCACCAGAAAAGGGTGCGGCTCAGCAGCGGGTCCAGGCCCGGCGCCGGGAAGCCGAGCACCGGCGCCAGCGCATTGGGCAGCAAGATAAACAAGATCTCCGCCGCCACGCCCAGGGTCGCGATCTGCCACATCACCATCGTGATCGTGATGGCCAGCGCCAGGAAGGGTGCACGCTTGTCCGGGTTCTCCTTGCGCCAGGCGTAGTAGGTGAAGTAGAAGTTGAAGCCGACGATCCACGAACCGACCACCAGCAGCGTCAGGCCCAGGTAGAAGCTCCACTCGGCCAGCATGGGCGGGTAGAAGGTGTAGAGCACCGTGGCGTTGTTGGTCAGCATCGGCACCGCGGCCGTCACCAGACCGACGATCATGGTGATCACGGCGACCCAGCTCAGCCACGGGTAGCGCAGCGGGCGGTTGAAACTGCGCGGAAAGACAAAGGTGAAGAAGCCACAGATAAAAAAGGTCGTCCAGACGACGGCATTCAGCGCGCCGTGGAGCGTCAAGCCCTGATAGTAGGTCTTGATCACCGGCTGCAAGAACGGATAGATGTTAAAGACTTTGGCGTGTTCAAGCCCCTGGAAAACACCAAAGAGGGCGCCGATGGAGAGCGCCAGCACCGCAACCACGATGTTGATGCCAGCGATGCGGTCGATGGTCTTGAGGTCCTTGGCGGTCAGCGCAGCAGGCAGTGGCTGCTCTTTGATCCCGATGGCGGGCATTGCCTGTACAGACATGGTTCTGGATTCTCCTCGCTAGTTCGTGCTCTGCGTTGCTTCGGCAGCGTCGGCGGGCAGCACCGTGAGCACACCGTACATGGTGTGATGGCCAATCGGCGCGCCGGAGACATACCCGCAATACTCGTGGCAGATATAGTTATAGTCGCCCGGCGTGTCGAAGGTTGCGGACAGGGTGGCCACCTGGCCGGGCAGCGCCATGACGTTGACATTCGTGCCCGCCAGCTTGAAGCCGTGGATCACATCGCGTGCGGTGATGTGAAACGTCACCTGCGAACCGACCGGCACTTCGATGCGGTCGGGCAGGAAGTTCCAGGTCTGCGCCACGATATAGGCCTCGTATTTGCCGGGCGCGAGTTCGCGCAGGCCAGGCTGGCTGAAGGGGTTGTCGGCGTCGTTGAGCGTCGCCGGGTCCATGCGCCCCGACGCGCCGGGAACGCTGATGCCAAAAGCCGTAGCCGAGATCACGATGGCCAGGATGAAGACGAAGACCATCGCCACCGAGATACGGATCCAGATGCCTTCCCACTTCTCGACGTGAACGCCTTGTCCCTCGTGGGCTTCGGGGTGTGCAGATTCGTGTTCTGGGCCGTGCGCCTGCTCACTCATCAGTTTGCTCCTCGCGACACCACGATAAAGTAGGCGTTGAACCACAGTCCCACCGTCAAAGCGAGAAAAATCCCGATCAAGACGACGGTGCCCATTGGCGTATCCGGGCCTTTCTTCATGTTACTTCACCTCCTGGTTATGTCTACCGAATCAATGAATCCAAATCACTTGCCATTTGCTCACCGGTGACACCGTTGGGAAAGACGCCGCGCAGCCGTCCTTCCGGGTCAACCACCAGCACGACGCTGGTATGGTCAACCAAATAACCGCTGGCGCTGCCGCTCTCCCGCTGCTCAAAGAAAATGCCAAAGCGCGTCGCCAATTCCTGAATCTGCGCCAGCGTCCCCGTCAGCCCGACCAGCGTGGGGTAAAAGAACTTCAGATAGGCGGCCATGTGCTCCGGCGTGTCGCGCGCCGGGTCAAGCGTCACAAAGAGCGGCTGCACCTTGTCCGCCTTGCCGCCCAGCCGATCCAGCGCGCCGCGCATTTCCGCCAGCGTCAGCGGGCAGACATCCGGGCAGTTGGTGTAGCCAAAGTAGAGCAGCACATACTTGCCCTGGAAA
>JAPKMV010000531.1 GCA_026645635.1 Caldilineaceae bacterium | reverse complement strand
GACAATGTAGGGCGATTTGCCAAATCGCCCTACAGTTCACAGGTTTGCGCCGGAACGACGTAGGGCGATTCGTCAAATCGCCCTACAATTCACAGGTTTGCGTCGAAACGTTGCGCGGCGATTGCATTTCCCCCAACTCCCTCGTATAATGCCGCTCACTCAGCAGCGCCATTGGATTTCCACAGCCTCTGTTACACAACCAACCAACCTATATTTCGTTGTTCGTTCAAGGAGGAACCACCATGCGACGCAAGTCTCTTTCTGTTCTTGCTCTGTTGTTGATCGCTGCGCTGGTCGTGGCGGCCTGCGCACCGGCGCCGGCGGCCCCAGCCGCGCCCGCTGCCAGCAGCGACGCGCCCGCGGCGGACGCAGCGCCTGCCGCCGCTGACGGCATGATGACCGAGGTCGGCCCCGGCGAGGGCCAGCTCGACATCGTGGCCTGGGCCGGCTACATCGAGCGCGGCGAGACCGACCCCGCCTTCGACTGGGTGACGATGTTTGAGGAGGCCACCGGCTGCAAGGTGAATGTCAAGGTGGCCGGCACCTCCGACGAGATGGTCACGCTGATGAACCAGGGCGGCTTCGACCTGGTCACCGCATCGGGTGACGCCAGCCTGCGCCTGATCGCCGGCGGCACGGTGCAGCCGGTCAACCCGGACCTGATCCCGAGCTGGAGCACGGTGGACGAGCGGCTGCAGAACGCGCCGTGGCACACGGTGGACCGCGTCCACTACGGCACGCCCTACCAGTGGGGCGCCAACGTGCTCATGTACAACACCGAGACCTTCCCGGAAGCGCCCGACACCTGGGGCGTCATCTACCTGGAGCAGACGCTGCCCGACGGCCAGTCCAACACCGGTCGCGTCCAGGCTTTCGACGGCCCCATCGCCCTGGCCGACGCCGCGCTGTACCTGATGACCCACAACCCGGAACTGGGCATCGTCGATCCGTACGCGCTCAACGCTGACCAGTATGCGGCCGCGCTGGAATTGGCCCGCGGTCAGCGCCCGCTGGTCAACCGCTACTGGCACGACGTCGTCGCCCAGATGGAAGACTTCCGCAACGAGGGCGTGGTCGCCTCCAGCTCGTGGCCCTTCCAGGTCAACCTGCTCCAGGCCGAGGGCGCGCCCATCGCCAGCGTGATCCCCGTCGAAGGCGCCACCGGCTGGGCCGACACCACCATGCTGCACGCCGAGGCCGCCCATCCCAACTGCGCCTACCGGTGGATGGAGCACTCGCTCAACCCGAAGGTGCAGGGCGACCTGGCCGCGTGGTTTGGCTCCGTGCCATCTGTGCCCGCCGCCTGTGAAGCCAGCGAACTGCTCGGCCCGGAAGGCTGTGTGACCAATGGTTTCGACAACTTCGACAAGATCTCCTTCTGGCGGACGCCCACCACCACCTGCGCCGACGGCAGCGACGGCTGTGTGCCCTACAGCCAGTGGGTGACGGACTATATCGCGATCATGGGCGGCAATTGAGCAAGTTGGAATGAGCAAGTTTGAATGGTGAATTGTCAATTGTGAATTGTGAAGTGGCCGCCGCGTGTGCCCTTCACAATTCACATTTCATCATTCACAATTCAAATTGAAACTTGGAGTATCTCATGCAACACACACACTTCATCGACGGCCAATGGACTGACAGCCAGGGCGGCGCGGAGATGGCCATTCTCAACCCGGCCACGGGCAAGCAGATCGCCACCGTGCCGGACGGCAGCCGCGCCGACGTGGACCGCGCCGTGCAGGCAGCCAAGACCGCGTTCTACGACGGCCGCTGGTCGCGCAAGACGCCGGGCGAACGCTCGCTGGCGCTCTTCCGCCTGGCCGACCTGCTGGAGCAGCACGGCGAGGCCATCGGCCGCGTCGAGTCGGAGAACGCGGGCAAACCCTTCGCCCAGCTGACGATGGCCGGCGACGTGCCTTTCTCCGTGGACAACCTGCGCTTCTTCGCCGCGGCGGCACGCGACACCCACGGGATGCGCGCGGGCGAATACGCGGCGGGCTACACCTCCATGTTCCGCCGCGAGCCGGTGGGTGTCGTCGGCCAGATCGCGCCGTGGAACTACCCGCTGCTCATGGCGATCTGGAAGCTCGGCCCGGCGCTGGCCGCGGGCTGCACCGTCGTGCTCAAGCCGGCGCCCACCACGCCGCTTTCTGCGCTAATGCTGGCCGACCTGTTCGCCGAGGCAGGCATCCCGGCGGGCGTGGTCAACATTGTCACCGGCGGCAACGAAACCGGCCAGGCCATCGTCGAGCACCCGGACGTGCGCATGGTGAGCCTCACCGGCTCCACCGGCACGGGCAAGAAGATCATGGCGACCGCGGCGAGCACGCTCAAGCGCGTCCACCTGGAACTAGGCGGCAAGGCGCCGGTGCTCGTCTTCGACGACGCCGACCTGGACCTGGTGACGGCCAAGGCCAGCTTTGCTGCGATCTGCAACACCGGCCAGGACTGCACCGCAGCCACCCGCGTCTATGTGGAGAAAGCGCGCTACAACGACGCCGTCGAGGCGCTGGTGGAGGCGATGCGTGGCGTGCAGGTGGGCGATCCCTTCGACGACAGCACGGCGATGGGGCCGGCGATCTCCGCAGTGCAGCGCGAGCGAGTGCTCGGCTTCATCGAGCGGGCCAAGGCTGGCGGCGCGCGGGTGCTCACCGGCGGCGGTGTGCCCAAGGGCTACGACGACGGCTTCTGGGTGGAGCCGACGGTGATCGTCGACGCCGGCCAGGGCGCCGAGATCATCCAGAGTGAAGTCTTCGGCCCGGTGCTCACCATCAGTGCGTTCGACGGCGAGGTGCAGGCTGTGCAGTACGGCAACGACGTGCTCTACGGGCTGGCGGCCTCGGTCTTCACCCGGGACGTGGGCCGGGCCATGCGCATCGCCCAGCAGCTAGAATTCGGCACCGTCTGGATCAACGACCACATTCCGCTGGCGTCGGAAGGGCCGCACGGCGGCTTCAAACAGTCGGGCTTCGGCAAGGACCTGTCGATCGAGGCCGTGGGCGATTATCAGATTACGAAGCATGTGATGATCGCGAATGGGTGATCAACACAGACCATGAAAGATCAGGTGCGAAACCGGTTCCGTGCGCAATGGAACTCGGTTTCGCACCTGATCCAGCGCACGATATTACGGATTCGCAGACGAAGTGGGTGCCCCATGCCACAGTTTCGCATCGATATGGCTGCGCAGGCAACGACCGATCTCATGACGTACCGTTCGTTTGAACGCAAAGAAATCGTCACGGCAATTCGTCAGCAGTTGGGTTTTGAACCTTTGACAGAAACAGCAAATCGTAAGACACTGCGCGTAAATGCCCTGGCCGCAGCCTGGGAACTGCGCATCGGTCGGTTTCGCGTCTTCTACACAGTCGATGTTGAGCATGCTACGGTGCGAATTCTGGCAATAGGCCACAAAGTTCACAACCGGTTGTTTGTTCGTGGCGAGGAGGTTCAGCTATGAAGATGATCACGCTCGATCGGGAAGTCTTCGATTTGCCTGCCTTACTCCGCATGGCGCGCCAGGAACCTGTGCTCTTGATTACGGCAGAAGGGGAGGAATTCCTCTTGGCGGAAGCCGATGATTTTGCACGCGAGGTT
>JAPKMV010000530.1 GCA_026645635.1 Caldilineaceae bacterium | reverse complement strand
CGTCTTTTTGATCTTGGTGAGTCGGTTTTCGGCTCCGGTATGGGAAGTGCGAAGCAGCAAAGAAGGCAAGGTGCAGAATTTGGTGCGCCGCTATGCATTTGTCAAACAATACTGGTTTCATATTCTTGACCCTGAGTGGGGACATCTGACGATTCGGATCAGTCCCCACCCGCCTTTTGGTGCGCAGATATTCTTGAATGGACATGAGTATGTTGCGCGTCATGCGAACCAAGCGGGGCTCGCTTTTGAGAAAGAGAGCAATTGTTTTACAAAGATAGGCGACGCCGCAGCCCTGACGCAGATTGCAGACACCTTAGACTCACCGAGTACGATAGGGCGACTGCGCCAGGTCTGCGAGCGTTGGATTTACTCCACCTGTCTCCATTTTGCTTTGTCAGCCACCGAACAAAGCCAAACCCACTTTCAGTACCAGTACGCTGTCTATCAGGTCGAACTGAGTCGCAATCTGATTTTTCGCCAAGGTGGTCAGATGGAGCAACTCTTTGAGAGTCTGGTCGACCGTCTGCGTCCTGCACTCACCCTCAAACGCATCAAAACTATCTTTGGTAGCAAACGCCGTCCCTTTCGTCATCGCAGCAAAAAATCACCTCGGCTGGAGGCTGTCGTCGAGACACCTGCCTATAACCTGACGATCTTCAAGCTGCATTTTGGCAGCCTCACGCTCAAGGTCTATAGCAAAGGCGAACGCACGCTGCGGTTCGAGGTGATTGTCCACAATGCCAAACATCTGCCCGTCAAACGCTCCCTCGACCACTTTGCTGGCCTCATCGCCTATCTGCGACCGATCCTTACCCGTTTCTTGAACACCCTGCAGGCGGTCGATGCGGCTTTTATCGGCGACGACTTGCTCGACCGCTTACCTACTTCCACACAACTCGGTCAAGCCACCGTCGCAGGCATTCATCTTGACCAGCCCAGAATGCGCACTGTGCTCCAAGCTGTTCTGGCCTTGGCTCCGAGCCCAGACGGCTTTGCGGCTTCGGACTTGGCCGCCAAAGTCCGCGAGATTGCTGGACCCGCTGCCGCCGCTTATGCCGCTCGCCAAGCCGCGTATGATCTCAAGAAACTGCGCGCCAAGCAACTCGTCCAAAAACTCGGCAACTCCCGCAAATATGCGCCGACTGCCAGCGGTCTCTCTGCTTTGGCTGCCCTTACCCTGCTCCGCGAAAAAGTCATCAAGCCTGTTCTTTCAGGCGTTACCAGACCAATAGCACGACAGACACCAAACGGGCAAGACCCGCTTGACCAACTCTATCATTCCATTCAACTGATCTTCCAACAGTTGTTTCGGCAGTTAGGATTTGCTCTATGATCTTTTTCGTCCTTGCAACATCGACAATTCTTTGTCGATCTCGGCGCTCTTAGCGCCTAGTCGGCGAGCGCGCGTTCGACAGCGGCCTGAGCTGCCGCTTGGATTGCTTGCTCGTGCGCTTGCAAGATCATGAAGATCTGGCGCTGCGGGATGTCGATTTGCAGTCTGACGGTTGGTGTTGGGTCCCCGTAGTTGGTGTTTGCAATGGGTGCTGGTATTGGGCTTTTGAAGTTCATGGCTGTTTTCCTTGTCTAGCGTAGTTGGTCGACGATCAGGGTGACGTTTTGATAGTCAGTCCCGGACAGGATGCGGTATTGGGGTCGATGGACGATGGCGTGATCGAAGGCTTTTTCCTGACGCTGGTTGTCGTAGACGACGGTGTTGCCGGTCACGCTGGAACGCACAGAAGCGGCGCCATCCAGCACGCTGGTGTAGAGGTAGTCCCACTCGTCCGCGTCGAGATGCGCCCATTCCCAGACCACGCTGGCGCCGGCTGCGCCTTCGAGGGCGTCGCCTTCGCCGTTGCGCCCGATGATTTCGGCCGGCGTGAACAGGTAGTTGGCTGCCCGGGCAGACATGCTGGCGGGCATGGGGTGTCCGCAGAGTTGAATGGCCATCGCTTACTCCGTGACGGTGACGGGGGCGGCGATCATCGCGGCCACCTTGTCCTCCACCCATTTCATGGCGTCGTCTAGGAGGAAGAAGAACAGGGTGTGGGCGGCGCGGGCGCTGTTGGTGGGCATCAAGATTGCGGCCAGGTACATCTGATTGTGTTCGCTGCGTGTAATGCGCGCCGTCCAGCCTCCTGGGAATGCCGCCGTGTAGTATGGATGCGGGGAATTGGGTGTATTGCGCAGTCTCCAGGTTGTCGGGGCGGACGGCGCCGGCCCTTCGACAAGCTCAGGGACCGGCCCTGTGACAAGTTCAGGGACCGGCCCTGTGACGAGTTCAGGGACCGGCCCTGTGACAAGTTCAGGGACCGGCCCTGTGACAAGTTCAGGGACCGGCCCTGTGACAAGTTCAGGGACCGGCCCTTTGGCAGGCTCGGCCACCGCAGGGGCGGGGAGGGCAGCATTTCGCCCGCGCTTGGGTTTGGGCGGCTCGGGGGCGGCCTGCGGGGGCGGCGCGTAGCGAAAGACGACGTGGAAGGACTGATAGCCCCAGTTGTTGCCTGCTTCGCCGTCCTCAAAGCCCGTGTGCAGCCCCTGGACGACTTCGCTGGGCGCGCCGTGCATCGCAACGCGCATGACTGCGCTGGGGAAGATGGGGATGTGGCAGCCGAACTCGCCGGGCGGTTTGTCGATGGGCGACGTCGGCCACGGATCCTCCGGCTCCATGCCTTCCCAGCCGTACATGACGGCAAGGCCGGTGCTGCGCAGGTCTGTGCCGTCCGGCCCGATGGCGTCGACAAAGATGTGATGCCGGCCCTGGTTTTCCGCGCCGGGCAGGTGGCGCACAGTCTCTACCAGCCAGTGGGGGTCGGGCGTGCGTGCGATGGTCCAGATGTCTTCCATTGTGCCTCCTAACGGATTGTGTCTCGGTCCAGCCTGGCGAGCCATTGGTCGCGGCGGTCGTGGCTCAGCCAACGAACCACGGGGGCGCCGTTCTTGAATGCGGCTTCCATAGCCTGCTGCTCGTTGGTGTAGGCGCCCAGGCTGTCACAGTCGTAGAGATGGCGCCAGCCGTAGACGTAGTAGAGTTTGGTTCCATCGTTGAGGGTGACGTCCTCGATGGATACCAAGAGAATTGCGGACCGCACGGCTACCATTTTGTTGACACTTCAACGTCAGGCCAGCCGCAGGCGGCCAGTTGTTCGGCGACGTGGCGGCAGAATTCGGACTCGCCCGGCGCCGCCTCGTCGATGACGACCAGGTGGAGTACGTGGCCATCTTCATCGGCGCCGATGTAGGCGGCTTTGCAGCCCAGGTCGCCCCAGTTGATTGCGCTGCCGGGGAAGTCCTGCGGGTCGATCTTCGCGACGATCTGATCAACGGCAGTTCGCAGATCGGCCAGTCTGCCTTTGGGCCAACTGGGCGTGCGCTGGCTTTCCTGCACCCGGCTCTTGATTTTTCGGAATACGGTCTCGAAGACCTTGAGGCGCCGTTCGAGCGCCGCTTTCTCATCGCGCAGGCGGTCGTTTTCGTCGCGCAGCTGCTGGATGAAGGGGTCTTCCGCCATTGTGATGTCGACGGCGGGTCTCAGGCCGGTGGCGAGATTTTTCATGGCTTCCTCGTTTCGCACTCTGTGAATTCGGCGCGGCGTGCGGACTGCACG
>JAPKMV010000052.1 GCA_026645635.1 Caldilineaceae bacterium | reverse complement strand
CCCGTTCCAAGCAGACACGCCAGTCTCTCAGTTGGGAGGATATCGGCAAGATTGAACTGAACACGGCGGATGGGATTTTGCAACCGTCCAACTTCGTCCACCTCTACAATCGCCCTGGCCAGGAAGGCGAAACCCGTCGCTTCGGGGTCGAGGACATGGACGCCCGGCAGGTCTCGCTCGACGCCATGATGGTGGACCTGCCCAAGACGCGGCAGACGGCCATCGCCCTCATGAACCAGGGCAGGCACTTTGTCGACAGCGAGGGGACCGCCATCCACCACCGGCTGACGCAGATGAGCGCCAACACGCCCCAAGGCGCGACCAACTACATGAACGTGCTCCTCAGCGAGAACCAGGCCGAGTTGCCGCCCGGTCTCTATGACGAGGCCGTGAGCGCCGCCAACGAACTGCTGCGCCCGCTGGGTTACTTCATCGGCGGCGGCACCAAGAAGGGCCGGGAGTACGTCCCCGAACTGGTGGCCGAGTACCGTTCCTTCAACCACATCCGCCACACGGACAAGTTCATGGGCAGCGCGCTGGTTAAAGGCGTGGCCGCCGTCAAGAGCCGGTTGGCTCGTTCCAACAAGCAAGACCTCATCGACTCCGCGGACATGCTCATCGGCGGCACAGAGCCGCTGAAGGGCTATCAGTCCTACATGTCAGGGCTGGCGAATGCCGCTGTGCGCGACGCCCGTATCCGCACCTATCTGGCCGACAAGCACAACATCCACGCCACCAACACCGGCGTCTACATCCACGACGAACGCTCTCATGCCAGTTGGATGGGGGCTGTCAACGATCTCTTTGTCGAAGGACTGCAAGACCCTGCCCGACGCCAGATGATGAAGGATTGGGGCATTCTGCACGAAGGGGTTTCCTTCACGCGTACAGCCTCCACGTCGGTCGCTGCGCCCTTTATGGAAGGACCGAACGGCGAAGCCCCGCAGATCCCTGGCTACACAACCACTCTCCTGGGCAACAACCGTTGGGAAATTACCAGCCCGGAGCGAGATGTGTTTCGCCTGCCCGTTCCGGTCATGGCTACCATGTCGGTGCCGGTGAGCGGCAAACCAGGACAGATGAACATTGCCGACCTCAGCGCCGTGCATCGAGGCAATCCAGACGTCTTTGAACGGCTCTTTGCGCAGGGTGAGAAATTTCGGGGCATGTCGGCGTCGGTGCTGCGCAGCGCCTTGCGCCAGGGCCCCGCGCCCGACGAGGACGTGGTGCGTCTGCACAGCGCGCCCGCCGCCGAGATCCTGGCCCAAACGTTGCAGGAGGAAGCTACTGGCCTGCGCCCGGACCGTGCCGACGACCGCTTCTACCTGCAAGCCCTCAAAGAGCGCTATGAGCAGAAAGACGCGGACGGCGTCCGAAACTCTGTTTCGGCGGGGACCGGGCAGTATGCGGACTTCCTCTTGGAAAAGAATGACTTCAGCATCCGCATGATTGACCCTGGCACGGCCTATCACCTCGCCAACTTCGACCTGGAGGGCGAGAACAACGCCGCGGTGGTGTCGGCCTACGTCAAGACGTTGCGCAGCATGGAGGCCAACGACCCCACCATGCTGGCATCGTCGGCGCAACGCTACCAGGATGAGATTGAGACCCTGGCCCGCAGTCGCGCCGTGCGCAAGGGGCTGCTCAGCGGGCGCATGGAAGGCACGCACACACATGGCGTACTTGGCACTACCGAACTGCCCGAAGACACCTTCGCCAGTGGCTACGTGGGGACATGGGGCAAGCTCAAGGCCATGATCACGCGCTGGCCGTTCGTCACTGACGAGTCGAGCGCGCCCTTGAACGCCATCAGCTTTGCAGAGGCGAACAAGAAATACGGCACCGACTTTTCCACTGACCCCAAGTTTATGCGCCGCAATGTGCTGGCCTCGTCGTTCGCTATGGCCGCCCAACTCTGGCAGATGGACTACGATGGCGACACAGCCCTCGTCAGCTTTTTACGCAACGCCAAGGACATTGCCGTGTCGCCGGTGCAGGAGATCACGCGCCGCGCCCTGATTTCCTCCAACATCCCGCAAGAGCAGGTAGCCGAACTCATGCAGGGCGCGCCTGAACATGCCTGGCAGGCCATGTATCGGGCGGGCCTGGGTGGGGGCAAGGGGGCGATTGACACCAAGCTGCGCGACTGGGCCTCCAACTATGCGGGCAAGGCGTCGACGCTCCTGGGCAGCGTCAACAAGATGTTCGGCAAGGTGACCGAGACCACCAACACCGAGGCCATGTCTGCCGCCATGAACGAACGCTGGGCCAAGGGCATGACCGGCTCGGTGGATACCTCGGTGGCCGGCATCCTGTCTCTGGTAGGAGCAACGGGCAACGACGCTGACCGCGAAGGGACACGCTACCTCTCACGCGCCCTTGGGCTGAATGCCAAGCAGCCCACCATCGACCTGGGCGGGGCCATGAACCTGGACGAGCTGGACCAGCACTTCGACTTCCTGCGCGCCAGCTTCTGGCCCGACTACTTCGACCTCAACTTCGACCGCTCGACGCACCACACCAACCGTATTGCCAACTTCTTTGAAGGCGCACGTCGCGCCGGCATGAACCTGGAGGACCTGGAGCCGCTCCTGCGCACCGAAGGGCAGAGCGACCGCAACGGGCGGGTTTACGACTTCCTCAAAGCCGCCAGCGGCGTTGACAACAAGCCCATCGACGACGAGGCGTTCTATCAGACGCTGGCCGGGGTCAACAGCCGCATGGAAGGGCCGCAGCGCTATGCAGCGGTCAAGGACACTCTCATCAGCCGCTATGGGGAAGCGATGAGCCTGGGGCGCACCAAGACGCTCCTAGAGGATTCTACGCCGACCAAGACCACCGGCTGGGGGACGGTTCCCAAGTGGCTGGCGCGGGTGGCCGGTCGCTTCAGCGATCCGTCCGGTGTCAGAGGCTTCGGCAACGAACTGCCTCCCCCCGACGTGGCGCGCGAACTGGTCCATAACTACGTGGCGGAAGTGTCCTCGCAGAACATGCGCGCCGTGGGCGACTTCTTCAGCATCTTCGGGCGCAAGAGCTTCGCCGGCAACCGCACGCCGGGCGAGATTGAAAAGAGCCTCTCCGCTTACCCGCAGATTCTGAGCCGCAGCGGCGGTAAAGACATCTTTGCCAACATCGTCGGCAAGTACAAAGACCTGTGGCTGAACCGGCAGACCGTCAACGTGGGCGGCGACACCGGCCTCAGCTTCAACGAGTTTACCGCTTCCCTGGCCGCACGCGCAGGGGAGGTGGGCGCAGCCTGGGGACAGGCCAGACAGAACCTCAACCTGGAAGGCGCGCTGACCGAGATGGAAAAAGGCGAGTGGCTTCCCGCCACGCACGTCTTTAGCCCCTCGCAACTCAAAGGCCCAAGCCGCTTTCAGGATATGGTCGAGGGTCATGCCCTCTCCTGGCCGGAACGCGCCTTCTCGTTCGACGACGCCGGCATCGAGCGCACCGGCACCGGCACCGTCTTTCACCACATGCTTCAGCAGGTGCTGATCGGCTCCGGTGCAGCCAAGGCCGAGAACGTCGAGCGGCGCATGTTGTCCACGAAGTTCGGCATGGTCATCCAGGGAACCTCCGACTACGCAGACCTGGAGACCGGCGAAGTGCGCGATCTCAAGTTTGTGTCGTCGAAGCGGTTCGACCAGTTGACCCAGGCCGCCGAAGCCCTGAACGACCCCAAGGCCGATCTGAATGCCTTGCGCGGTGGAGATCTGGACGAACTGATTGCCCAGGTGACCGCCTACGTGCATGGCTTCAGCGAGATGACCGGCAAGGACTTCAGCGGGGGCTATCTCGACATCTACGACCGCGGGCAGGTCGAGCAGAATGTCAGCAATCGCCTCGCTGCCCTCGATGGCGGGCCGGGGGCGAGACCCGCCGACATGCCCATGAACCTCTACCTGGACAATGCGATGAAGGCAGGCCACCTGACGCCTGAATTGTTCAGCCAGGCTCTGGCAGAATCGCGCAGCGCCAGCATTCCGGTGAATTTGAGCAATCCCCTGGTGCAGCAGAACTGGACCGAAAAGTTGGGTCTTGCCCAACAAGCCGCTTACGTGGCCGAGCGCGCCGGCATCACGGACTCGCGCGGGCGCAGACGCTCCAAGCCTATAATGGTCAATCGGGCGCAGTTGCCCGACCATGCGCCGACCGAAGCGAACCTTGCCAGCGCGCGCAAAAAGCAGGGCATTCTTGCCAAAGCGTTTGCCAAGTTCGCGCCGGCAGGGATGACCTACCAGCAGCGTCCGTACATGGACAAGAACTACAAGCCGCCCAAGTCTCTAGGTCTGCGCAAAAGCGCAGGCATGGCGGACAGCAATCCCTTCTTCGAGGACGACTTCTTCTCGATGATGGATACGGCCCAGGCCAAGGCCGAGCAGCAAGCCGCCGTCGAGCGGCAGCGGCAGAAGATGGAGGACGATCTCGCCCAACAGCCCCAGGCCGGCGCTGCGCCAGGCGAGGCCGGTGGCGTGCCTCCGCCCAACAACCTGGGCAACGTGCTGCACCCTGACCCTGCCCCCGCGCCAGGGGGTGGGAACGTAGGCGCACCAGGTGGGCCAGCCGCTCCCCCTCCTGTGGATCCAGGCACCCCCGCTGCGCCACCTCCCGTCAATGGCGTAGCACCTTCTAATTTCAACTACAGAGCTGACGAAGATCGTTGGCTCAACGCGGCGCGCGCGGGCGGTGTGCGAATTGATTATGCCGGCAGTGCATCCGTGTTATCTGGACGCCTTGCGGAAGCGGACATTAGCGAAGGCACGCCGGTTATTCGTCTTGCCAAAGAACTGAATAGCAAATCTCCCCATGCACGATGGCTGACGCGCTGGCACGAGTTGGGCCATGCCGTCGAGATGATGGGCAATCCCTACCAGGACGACACCAAGGGCAAGGACTGGTTGGAACTCCTGGGCTGGACGAGTGGCAATATCGGCGGGCAGAGTCTCGCCGCCGATTTGCATCGCGTGCGTGAAGATCCCCGCTTCTACGGGCCTGGGGGACTAGACCCGAAAGTCGCCAGCGAACCGCAGGAGATGGCGGCAGACGCGTTGGGCCTCTACCTGATGGACCCTGAAGCGTTCAAGGAAATCGCGCCGAACCTCGTCCCGATTGCCAAAGAAACCCTGGGCCGCATTGCCCCGCAGTTGGCGCAGGCCGCAGGGGTGAAGGTCGCCGGCGGACAGGTCGAGCGAGACCCCGACCGCCTGAACCCGCAAGCGGCAGGCGCAGCGCGCATGGCGAACCGGCCAGGGGCAGGCAACGGCGTCTATCCAGGCGGCGCGCCTATGGGCGGCGGCGGCATGGGGATGCCGTGGGGCGCAGCGCCAGGCGTCTACGTGGACCCGATGGGCGGCATGGGGCAGGGGGGAGCGGCCTCCTACGCCCAACACTGGCAGATGCAGGGTATGGTCGGCGCAGGCCGGTTGGCGGCGAACCTGGGCTACACCCGTTCCATCCGTGGGCAGATGACGCCCGATGGCCTGAACTTGCACTTTGAGCAGCCAGAGCCTATTTCGCGCAGCAAGGTAGGCGAGTTACGCGAGAAGGTGAAGGATCTGAGCGATGCGCTGGATGAACTTGTCCCGCGCATGGGGCAGACATGGCAGCAAGCGCGCGAAGGTGTGACCGACATGGGCGCGCTACGCAAGAGCCTCACCGAATGGAACCGACAACTCAAGGAAGTGTCGGAGAGCGTCCCCAAACCTGGAAAATATGACGCCTCCACGTTGGGCCGAGAAGGTCGCCAGGAATTTGGCGAGTTTCAAACTGAAACCAAAGACCTGAGAGAGCGGCTAGAAACCTTCCAGGCTATTCACGACAAGCTGAAACAGGTCGTGGGCCTTGCTGAGTGGGACGAAGCCAACGTCGAAATGATGGGCGTTGACACGTCAAATAAAGGCGGCAAGAAGGGTGGTCGTGGTGGTGGTGGTGGCGGCGGCGACGTAGATCGGCCGTATGGGGCATGGGGCCGCTTCACCGACCAGATGGGCGGCTTTGCGGGCCTGGGCTGGATGGGCTGGGCTGCCTTCTCAATGGGACGGATCAACAATTTGATGTTCGGCGGCATTCGCCAGGACATTGAAACCTACCGCAAGGCGCAGGTTGGCATTGAGTCTATGCAGCGCGCCGGCGAGGGCATGGATCTGTCTGAACAGACCCTGAACCAGAAGCTGATTGCCAACGATGGCGTACGCGCCATTGTGCGCGAGCGGGCTGGCGAACGCTTCCAGGGGCTGGCCACGATGGTAGATGACTGGTGGAACCAGAATCTGACCCTGGACGAACAGACTTCGATCCATACCGCCAAAGAAGCAGGCAAAGGTATCATGGGCGGGCTGGCCGGCGCGGTGATCGTTGGCGCAACCATGCGCCAATTCGGCAAAGGCTTCGGTAGTATCGGCGGTCTTGTTGGTGGCTTAGTTGGCATGGGAGCCAGCAAAGAACAGAGTCTTGACGAGATTATCCAGTTGGCAATGGGCGCGCAACTGGTGAGTCAGAGCCTGGGTGGTGCAGGAACAGCCGCTGCCGCAGGAACAGCCGCTGCCGCAGGAACAGCCGCTGCCGCAGGAACAGCCGCTGCCGCAGGAACAGCTGCCGCAGCAGGAACAGCCGCCGCCACAGGTACAGCCGCCGCCACAGGTACAGCCGCTGCAGCAGGAACAGCCGCTGCCGCAGGTACAGCCGCTGCCGCTACAGGTGGTATGGGTGCAGTGCTTGGTCCTATGCTTGGCATGACGATGCTCAAAACGGGGGTAATGGGCATTGACATGATGACCATGAAGGCTTTGAATGCGCAGCCGCAAACGATGGGCTTGCGCATGGCCGGTCACATGATTCCCCATGTAGCAGGGTTGGGCAATCTGGCGCTGGCCACCGATGAAAATGCCTGGCGCAGCGTAAGTGGTGTGATTCAGAGCATGAGTGAAAGCAGTTTCATTCCCAATGTTAGCGATCTCTCTGGTGGATTAGAAAGCTATAAGGGAATAGGGGGTGCTCTTGATGTTGGCCGCGATCTGTGGACCGGCATAGTAGGCGACGTTGCCAAAGTAGGAACGGCTGGCGCAAAGAGCTTTAGCAATGATTGGCGAGGCAAAGCCCTGAAGGCGATTGGTGAACCTCTAGGGGGTCTTGCCGACAAAGTACAATGGGCGTTCTGGAGTGCGCCGGCCATGTTTGCCGGCGACACCTATGACTCCTACAAGGACTGGAAAGCGCAACGGGCTGATGCGAATACCGCTGGCAAACAGCAGGCCGAGGCGCGCAGTGCCTTTGAGCAAGGCGACCTGTCCAAGATGGGCGTCAAAGACGAGCAGGGGCTGATCCACAGCCTCATGCTGGCCGGGGCTGGCTCAGACGCCGAGTACCTGGGTCGCTTCGTCGCCAACTACATGAGCAATACCGGCCTCAAAACTGAGGACTTGCTCAAGAATCCAGAGCATCTGAAAACGCTCTACAAAATGGGCATGACCGCGGTGCGCGAGGAAGTCTCGTCGTCGGGCTTCTCGCAAGGCATCTTTCAGATCATGGATAGCCTGGGCATCTCGCCCATGCACTCCGCTGCCGGTCCGATTATGGACGGGATGTCGGACGCATCCACGGCGGACCTCAACCGTCTGAGCATTGGCAGCGCTTATTACGGCGCGATTGACCCTGCGAAACTAGGGTCGATTCCGATGGCAGCGCGTCCTGACTTCGCCATGACCACGGGCGCGTTGGGAATAGAATATGGTTCCCGCAAGATGGGCATGGTGCTGGAGATGCTGGCCCCCTCGTCGCCCTACACCTTCAATCTGGCGCTGCAGCAGGGGACCATCACACCTGCGCAGATTGAGGCCGAGTACGGTATCCAGGGCATCGCGCCGACGATGGACCTGAAAACCGGCCTCGCCGCCAACCAGGAAGAACTCTGGAGCCTCGACCGCAAGGGCATAACGCTCTCCCGTGAGCATCGCGACCGCGAGGCGCGCATTGCCTGGGGGACGCCGGGCAAGATGGGCGGCTACTATGCCGGCAATACAGGCGGGGTGTACACGCCGGCTGTCCCTGCGGTCATGGGCGAGGTGCAGCAGCGCAATCAGTACAATCTCGACATGCTGAACATGCGCCACGGTCACGCCATGGCCGACATGGACTGGAACATTGGTCTCATTCAATCCGGCCTGGGCCGCAGCATGGCGATGGCCAACGCGCAGTTTGGCATTACGCAGAAGGGTTGGGAGTTTCAAGAGCAGCAGTTTGGCTTCAATCGCATCAACTTCGCCATGAACGTGCGGCATGGCGATGAACGCTATGCCATGCAGTTAGGCCACATCGACCGCAACCTGGGAATGCAACTGGCTGAGCGTGGTCTCCAGCGCAACATCATGATGACGCAGTACCGCCAGCAGGACGAGGAATTGGCGATTCAGGGAGAGCGCAGACCCATCACCTGGCAATGGCGTTTCGAGGACATGGCTTTCCAGGGTGAGCAATCCGGGCTGGAGTTTGGTTGGCGGCAGGAGGACTACCGCCGCAACATTCGCCTTGCCACCGGCAGACAAAAGATTGGGCTGCGCCGTGAGATGGAGCGCGACCAGATCCGCTACGGCATGGGCGAGGACCAGCGCGGGCGGCAGGAAGAACGCCTGAAGCAGCAGAAAGAGTGGGAGGACGAGGACTTCGAGCGCAAGAAGTCCCACTACGAGGAAGTCAAAGAGCTTCAGATTGCCCTCTTTGACATGCAGACCGCGCATATGATCGAGCAGGTCGGGATGCAGAAAGAGTCCCTCGCCCTCTCGCAGCGCCAGGCCAAAGAGGGCCAGGTCATGCAAAGTGTGCAGATGACCGCCGCTGAGCAGAACTTCCAGACCATGAAGGATCTGCAAACCGAGCTACACAACCTGCAAATGACGCACATGCAGGAAGCAGCCGCCGAGCAGATCGCCTCTATCGAGCGCAACCGCACCCAGGCCCAGGAACTCAAGGACGCGACCGAGGCGCAGATGGTGTTGGAGGCCGAGCAAGACGCCGACCGTCAGAAGCGGTTGGAGAAATATTGGGAGGATGCCGACAAACTGGAAGATGACCGCTACGCCTCTGTGGTCAACCAGGCCAAAGCGGTCGGCGCCATGAACGCCTTCTTTGTCTCCTGGCGCGACGAGATTCTGCCTGACATCAAGACATTGGCCGAGGAAATCGCCCGCATCCTGAAGGACGCGCAGAACGGTGGTGGAACGCCGCCGCCGCCGCCGCCTCCACCCGATCCAGATGCGCCGCCCATCGGACCAGAACCTCCCGACGTGGGCGCAGCGCCGCCGCCGACATGGTACACGCCGCCGGCATCGTCTACGCCGGAGACACCGGAGACTCCTCCCGCATCGCCGTGGTACTCGCCGTATGGTTCCTCTGAATCCAGAACCAGCACTCGCAGTGTCGAGGAAGTGGCCGAGGATCTGGCGCAGTTGCTGTTAGACACCAATTCCGCTGATCGCTGGCTCAACGGCAAGTACAGCCGCAACCAGCGACGGTGAAACCCTTGACGACGTTCCCCAGGATTTTCTATACCTGGGGAACGTCTTTCTCATTTAAGGAGCTTCTATGTCTCTCGACGACTATACCCCCGAACAATATGCAGAGGCTGTGGACGAATGGTTGCAGGATGTTCCGCCAATGATGACCTTTCGTCCTGTGGATTATCCCTATCCCAAGCCCTCCAGACAGGTGTCTGTCCCTTTGAAATTTGAAATCGACAACCCTGCGCTTTACGACCAGATCTATCACGCCAGGCGTGCGTCCTGGCTGCAAAGCCTGGCTTTTACTGTAGCGAATCTTTTCTATGCCTATATCCGACGAGGGCGTCAACGATGACTGGCAATGTCGTGTTTATGGATGGCTTTGAAGTAGATTTTGCCGATAATACAGTCGGTTTGTGGAACGAGCTTGTGGGGAGTAGTGGCTTTGTGTACTACAGCAGTACGGCCAAGCGCAGCGGGCTGGGAGGACTTGATTTCGCCAAAAGCAACGCAGGAACGGCTCATTATCTTGGCAGGCAGTTTAACCCTGCCGGCAATACGCATGTTGTCGTTGGCTTTGGCTTCTATCTGTCCAGCGCAGTGACCCTCGCCGGCGCGTCTGGCGCGACGACCGCGACTTCGGTGCTGGCGCTGCTCAACACAGCCGGGACAGTGCAGGTGCTGTTGGCTCTGGATCCATCGACGCGCAAGCTCAAAGTGCATCGTGGGCGCAACACAGCGGTGTTGGGGACGAGTACCAACGTCGTGAACTTCGATTCGTGGAACTACATCGAGTTGCGGGTTTTGGTCCATCCGACCGCCGGGGAAGTCGAACTGCGGCTGAACGGCGCTGTCGAATTTGCACTTACCAACCAGAACACCAGCCCTGGCGCGTCTCAAAACGTAGGGACGGTTCACATTGGATTCCCTGCGGTTTCCAGCGCCGGCGGCACCGGTCGCTACTACTTTGACGACTTCATCATCCTCGATGCTTCAGGCGGCATTGTGTGGCCGCAGGGAGCCGCTATCGCCATGTTGGGGGCAGAGGGGGATGGCGACCACGCCGAGTGGAGCAGCACCGGCGCTGCACAGTATACCGAAATCGACGAGGCTAACTTCTTCGTTGGCCCGCCCGACGACGACACAACGTACCTTTCTACCTCGACCGTGGACGCGCGCACCTGCGTGCAGTTGACTGCACCGACCATTCTCACCGGCGACGTGTTGGGGGTACAGCTCTGCACCTACACCAAGGTCGCCGATCCGGCTCTAGGCAAGCTGACACCGTTTCTGCGTGTGGATGGTGGCAACTATGACCTATCGCCATTGACATTAACCAACAGCTATCTGTGGTATACCTCGCCGGCAACGGTCAATCCGGCTACGGTCCTGGCCTGGACAGGCGACGATCTGGATGCCTTGCAGATTGGTTGGAAGGCAACCACATGACGCAGCGGTCGCTGAGCGCAGGCTTTCTCTATCAGGCGAATCGGGCGACGGAGGCGCAGCGGCGCGTTTCCGTTGGCTTTGCCTACGTGGCGCGCGTTGGCGTCTACGAGCAGCCGCCGAATGCGCCGTCTGACCTCAGTGCGACCGCAACCTCGTACACGACTGTCGATGTAACGTGGACAGACAACTCAGCCGATGAAACCGGCTTTGAGCTGCAACGGTCCACGTCGAGCGGATTTTCCAGTCCGACCACGATCTCCCTTGGCCCGGACGTCACTAGCTACACGTTCACTGGCCTGACGCACAATACCACCTACTACATTCGCGTGAGGGCGGCGCGTGGGGGCGCACGCAGCAACTTTACGCCTACAGTCACAGTGCAGACGCCCAACGCTGCGCCGGCCGCGCCGACCGGCTTTCAGGCGACGAGCGTCACGCCAGAGGAAATTAGCTTCGCCTGGACCGACAACGCCACCAACGAGACCAAGTACGATCTTCAGTTTTCGTCGGGGGGGGCTTGGATGTGGTGGCCGGGGGATCT
>JAPKMV010000529.1 GCA_026645635.1 Caldilineaceae bacterium | reverse complement strand
AGGTAGCGCGTGGCGCCGATAAATTTGACGATACTCATCGGCGACTCCTGCCTCGCACGACAACTGCAGCAACAATGGCGACTGACAGCCCGACGACCACAGCAATCGCAAGATTCCGTTTTGTTCGACCAGATTTGCTTTGACTCATAGCTCCTACTCCCTGCTCCTTATCTCCTGTTGCGCACTCAGGCAAGTTGCGCAGCAGGCAAACGATGAAATGAGATCGTCTGCACCGTCAGCCCCAGATTTTGCAGATGGCTGATCAGACCGACGAACGCGGCGAAATCCTCAACTTCTCCCGCCAAAACGGTTGCCGTCTGTTCCGGGGTTGAGGCTGACGAAATCGTCAATCCACCCAGATAGTCGCCCCATTCGTTGCCGAGCGAACCCCGGATGACGACAAAACAGGCGGCTGCCTCGCTTGTACTCTCCATGCCTTGATTCCATCCTGAACCGATTTGTCTGACCGGAATCGAACCTGCTCAGAGCATAGAGGAATCTTGGGGCAATCGATAGTGACCAGAATGAGGATATTTTTGAGGATATTTGGCTGCAACGGGGACGGGGAGCGCGGATCAGGCGAGGAGATTCAGCGCAGCGGCGCGCGCGGCGATGACGCGCCGTCCGCTTACATCCAGCTTTTCCGAGAGGTTTTCGATGTGCGTGCGCACCGTCAGCGGGGAAATCACCAACTGCTCGGCGATCTCGCGGTCGGTCTGATAAGCCATCAGCAGCCGCAGCACCTCGCGCTCGCGGCGCGTCAGGCGGATGGTTGAATTCGTGGCGTTTGGTGCGTGGCTGGCGGCGGGCGCGTCGGCGGCCGGCGCACGCAGCGCTTGCTGCAATCGTGAGAGATAGGGCGAAGGCGCGGTGTGCGCCAATGTCGCAACCACCGACGCCAGGCCGGGGCCGGCGTCGGCCAGCGAACGCACCAGCCCGCGCGGCTGGGCGATGGTCACGGCCGCGTTCAGGGCGGCGACGGCCTCTTGGCGCCGCGCTTGCTGCGCCAGGCAACACGCCTGCAAAGCCAGATACTCCACCGTACGCGCCGGTTTGTGCAGCGCCGCGGCAAGCTGAAGCAGCGCTTCAATCATGCCGGCGGCTTTGTGCAGCGCGGCTGGAGTTGCGTCCGCCAACAGCGCATGCACCTGTGTCACGGCTGGATTCACGCGCCAACCCAGCAGCACCGCTGTGCCGCCGATGTTCGGGTCTTGCCACGTATGCTCAACCGACTGCACACCGGTCAGCACATCCAAATGCACTTGCAGCGCCTGGGCCTCGGCAGCCAAGCCAATGCTGCCGCTCTGGCGATGATAGTCGCTCAACAGGTTGGCGATGCTGCGGGCGTCAGCGGGGCGCCCCAGGGCTTGATAGGTCAGCGCCAGCCCAATCAAACACTCGTGCCACGCGCGTGTGTGGCCAACGGTGCGCAGTTCGATGCCCTGGCTGAAGTGTTTGGTGGCAAGCTCCAGGTCGTTTGCCTCATACGCCACTGAACCCAGCGCCAGATGCGCCCAGAGTTGGCTGATCGGCGCATTGGCCGCGCTCGCTTCTGCCAGGAGCAGCGTTGCGATCTCCTCACCCGGCCTCATGTAGCCTTCGGCCAGGTGCAGGCTCATCAGGCAGAGAAGCAGGCGCAGACGTGAATAGGCGCCCTCGCTGCCGCGCGGTGTGCGCACCAGTTCATCTTCGACCAGCTGCAGCGCGGCCGGCGCATTGCCTCCGCTTTGCATGGCCACCGTGAGCATCTGCAGTGCGGTGCCGCGCAGATAACGATGTGTCAGGGGCAGTGCTTGCCAGGCCCGCGTGGCGGCGGCGGTGGCCTGGTGCGGTTGATTGCTCATCATCCAGTGCACCGCCCACAGCAGGTCCAGATGGCTGCGCAGCACAACCTCACCTTGTGACGCCACGGCGTCGGGCATGGCGGCCAGCCGCGCCTCGGCGTCTTCGAGCAACGGCAGCACCGCGCCGTAGTCCGCGCGCAGTTGGGCAATGCTGGCACGCGCCGCCAGCAGCCAGGGATACGCCGTGAAGGCGTCGGCAGGCAGCAAGTTCAGCCAGCGTTCGATGGTGGGCCAGTTCTCGCGATCCAGCCAGGTGGCGAAATGGTCGATGATGATCTGCGCCGCCAGATCGACATCGTCCGCAGCCAGCGCATGGTGCAGCGCAGTGTCGATCAGTTGTGCAGCGCGAAACCAGATACTGGCGCGGCGGTGCAGATCGTTGATCGCTTCACGACTGTAGCGCTGTTGGAGATGGTGCCGCAGCAGCTCGCGAAAGAGCGCATGGTACGAATACCATTCCCCGCTGCCGTCGAGTGCGCTGACAAAACTGCCGGCGCGTTCGAGCGCAGGCAGCGAAATCTGACTGCTGTGCGGCGCATCCTCGCTGCCGACCACAGCCTGCGCCAGTGCAGGCGACATCTGATCCAGGATTGAAGTCTTGAGCAGAAACTCCTGAATGGCGGGCGGCTGCTGGTTCAGCACCTGCTCCAGCAGGTAATCCATGATGTAGCGGTTCCTGCCCTGCGCCAGGTGCTGCAGCATCGCGTCCTGGTCGGCGGCGGTGTGCAGCGAGAGCACCGCCAACTGCATCCCGGCAATCCAGCCTTCGGTGCGCTGCACCAGAAATTGCACGGCGCCCGGCTGCTCGGCCTGCGCCAGCGCCTGCGTCAAGAAGGTGGCGGCCTCCGCCGGCGAGAAGCGCAGATCACCGACGCGCAGTTCGTGCAGGCGCTGCGCGGCGCGCAGCCGGGTGAGCGCCAACGGCGGGTCGGCGCGGCTGGCGATGAGCAGATGCAGCTGCAGCGGCGGATGGCGCAGGATGCTGCCAAGGAACTGGTGGACAGGCGGCGCCTGGATGAGATGATAGTCGTCCAGCACCAGCACCAACCGCTGGGGCAAGTCGTCGATCTCGTTGATCAACAACGTCGCCAGTTGGTCGATTTCTGGCAGGCGCCCACTTTCCAGGAAACTTTGCGTTTGTGGGCACGCGCCGGGGAAGCGGTTCTGGATGGCGGCGAGCAGGTACGCCAGGAAGACGCCGAAGTCGCCGTCCTGCTGGTCGAGTGTCAGCCAACAGACCGGCATTCCCGCCTGCGCCGCCCACATCGCCAGCAGCGTCGTCTTGCCATAGCCCACCGGCGCCACGACCAGGGTCAGGTCGCGTTCGAGGCCGTCGTTCAGGCGTTCGATCAACGGCTGGCGCATCAATGCCGGGCGCGCCGGGCGCGGGATGTAGAGTTTTGTGCGCAGCAAGGTGGTGGTCATCAAGATGGGATTATCGATCCGATTTGTTGCAAAGTGCAAAAGCAATGCGCAGTTCATCGTCTGGCGCCGATTTGGGCAAGACGAGGCGGTTGGCGACAGGTGTCTTTTAGGGGGCAAGCGGCGCACAGCTTGCCAGTGACGCCTGCCTCAAGTAACATAGTGATATGTTCGGATCCAGCAAGTTCGCCCTGCACCAGTTCGCAGCGGCCAGTGGCTCTGAGTGAAGAGGATTGCCGGCAACTCAGGCCAGTGCTCAAAGGTGAAATACAGAATTCCTTTCGGGGATAGGTGTTTATGACTGTGACACCCGTTTTCAGCTACTCTCGGTCAACGAGTAAAAGA
>JAPKMV010000528.1 GCA_026645635.1 Caldilineaceae bacterium | reverse complement strand
TGATGGCGGCGCTCTCCGTGACCGTGGTCGTGACAGCGGCCGTTTCCTGGGCAGGCCGGCTCAGCGGCAGACGAATGGATGGGATCGTAGGACGTTGGTTCGGGGCAACCGGTGTGGGCGTAGCGCCTGCCTGCGCCTGGACAAGACCAGGAGTGAACAGGAAAAGCACAAACCCAAGAGCAATGAGAAATCGATTCATAGGCTTCTTATTCATACGGACAGCAGCCAACTTCAACAGTGTAGACCGTCGTCGCAGCGCTTTCTGCATCAATGCGCTACAATTCGCCGACGATGTAGCTACGCGTAGAAAACGCCGACAGCGGTCACGCAGTTCCGGTCTAGACGCGGACAGCATAGAAACCGGGAGTTTTCGCAACGACGCAAACACAATCCGCGGGATTTGGAAAATACACCCATTTGGCGCCAAAAGAAAAGCGCAGGGCTACCCCCGCGCTTGTCTTCCGCTGCAAGAAAAAAGCTACTTTGCTTCGCGATAAATCACATGCCGGCGCAAGATCGGGTCGTACTTGCGGAACTCCAGCCGATTCGGATCGTTGCGGCGGTTCTTGGCCGAAAGATACATGTGTGAACTTTCGGTGCTCTTGAGCTTGATAATCTGACGTGGTCCCTTTTTCGCCATCGGTAAACTCCTTCAATTTCAGCTTCGACCAACAAATTGACAGTATAGCGCGGATGTTCGACTGGCGCAAAATGGCCACACGCCAATGGACAAAGCCTTTTCCACCCCTGCCCCCTCCCAAAATCGCAACCCGGTCGCCCGCCCGCTTTGACAGTCTTCCCCCGCTATGATATTCGTACTGTATTGTGAATTTTGCAACGAAGGTACGCCGCGTCACGCGCTGATGTGGCAGACATCTGATAAAATACAGCGTGATTGATGCAGCAGGTGTCATTGTTGAATGGATCAACGGTGAGCGAAATTTTGACAGTACGGCGCCCGGTTTCAGTCGACGGCGCAACAACGACCAATCAGCAAGTCAGCCCACAGCAGCAGGTGCAGGCGCTCTTTCGCGCGGCGCTGGCCAACCAGGCCGCAACGGCGCTGTGGCGGCTGCCCGGGCAGGCTGCGCCTGCGGCGTTGGTGGATTTCACCGGCGCCTATGGCCCCGCGCCCATCGACTTCCGCAGCCCGCGCCAGGAATTCGTCTTTGCGCCCTTCATCAACCAGCCCGACAACGCCGCGCTGCGGCTCCATGCAGACATCCTGCTGGGCGCCGATGGCATCGTCGCCACCGCGCCGGAACGTGCGCTGTCGCGCAGCGTGCTGGCCGATTTTGCCCGTTTTCAGAGCGATGCAGCGCTGCCCGCGCCGGCCTGGTACTTGCCGCCCGCGGCTGCACTGGACGACAGCGCCGCGGACGAGCGCACCTTCACCAATCTGGTGCGCGACGCCGTGGATTTCATCCGCAAGACCGACATCGCCAAGGTCGTCGTCTCGCGGCTGACCGAGCGCCCGCTGCCCGCCAACTTCGACCCGACCGCGGCCTTTGCCGAGCTGTGTGTGCGCTATCCCCATGCCTTTGTTTCGCTGGTGGCAATTCCCGGCGTCGGCACGTGGATGGGCGCCAGCCCGGAAGTGCTGCTCACCGTCGACCAGACGCGCCTCACTACGATGGCCCTGGCTGGCACACAGCGCCGGCCCGAGGATCGCCCGTTGGCCGCGGTACAGTGGGGCGCCAAGGAGCAGGTCGAACAGGAGATGGTGAGCGCGTACATCCGTGCCTTCTTCCAACAGGCCGGCGTCAGCCGGGTCGAGGAGATCGGCCCGCAGACTGTGGCTGCTGGCAACGTCGTCCACCTCCAGACGACCTTCCGCGTCGATGCTGCCGGCGACGAGCGCTTCGTGCTCGCCAACCGCGTGCTCCAGGAACTGCATCCCACGTCAGCAGTCTGCGGGATGCCCAAGCAGAAGGCGCTGGCCTTCATCCTGGCCAATGAGGGCTACGAACGCAGCTTCTACAGCGGTTTTCTTGGCCCAGTGCATGTGGCTGGCGAAAGCCATCTTTATGTAAATCTACGCTGTATGCGCCTGGGTGCGGAGAGCGCCACCCTCTTCGTCGGCGCAGGCATCACCGCCGATTCTGACCCGGCGGCGGAGTGGCGCGAAACCGAGTTGAAGGCTGCCACTATGCTCGCTGTGCTCGGCACTTGAGACGCAAACCGCCTCGGATGCACTATGGCTGACGGCGCCCATCCTCTGGTCGAACAACTGATTGCGGTCTCTGTTGCCGCGGGCGTGCGCGAGTTCGTGATTGCGCCCGGCTCACGTTCGGCGCCGCTCACCATCGCCCTCAGCCGCCGCGCCGATGTCACCTGCCGGGTGGTCTACGACGAGCGGTCGGCCGGCTACATCGCCCTGGGACTGGCGCAGCAACTGGGGCGGGCCGTGGGGCTGGTCTGCACCTCGGGCACTGCCGCCGTCAACTTTGGCCCGGCCGTGGTCGAGGCGTACTACCAGGGCATTCCCCTGCTCGTGCTCACCGCCGACCGCCCGCCGGAGTGGATCGACCAGCAGGACAACCAGGCGATTCACCAGAATGCGCTCTACGCGCCCCACGTCCGCGCCAGCTTCACCCTGCCGTTGGACGACGGCCACCCGGACACGCCCTGGTTCGTACAGCGCATCGCCAGCCAGGCAGTCGCGCTGGCCCAGGGATGGGAACCCGGCCCGGTGCACATCAACGTCCCCCTGCGCGAGCCGCTCTACCCGCCGCCCGGCCATCGTCCCGCCCTCACCACCGCGGCGCCCATTCGGGTGGCAGCCGCCGCGCCCCAGTTGCAGGAAGATGCCTGGGCGCCGCTCCTGGCGCAGTGGCAGGCCGCGCCGCGCAAGCTCATCGTGGCAGGCCAGCACCCCCCGGACTCCGCGCTGGCCGCCGCGCTGGGCGACCTGCTGGCCGCCGACCCTTCCGCCGCGCTCTTTGCCGACATCACCGCCAACCTGCATGTCCTGGCGCAGGGCACGTCGCAGCGCGACCTGGCACTGGGCAGCGACGGTCCGGCCACGCTCGACGCGCTCCGCCCTGACCTGATTATCAATTTTGGCGGCCAGGTCACATCGAAATATCTAAAGAAATTGCTGCGGAGCCAGCCAGCCCCGCTCTGGCATGTGCGCCCCAGTCTGATTGCGCCCGACACCTACCAAATGGTGCGCACAGTGATTCCTAGCCAGCCGGCTGTGTTCTTCACCCAGTTGCGAGAGCGATTGGCGAGCGGCGAAAACGCTTCGGCGCAGAGCAGATCGAAGGGCGACGACGCTACGGATGGCTATGCGAATGCCTGGCAGCGGATGCAAACGCAGGGCGCGACCAGACTGGCCGAACTGCTGGCCGCCGAGCCTTTCGGCGAATTTGCGGCGGTGCAGCAGACGCTCGCCGCACTGCCAACAGGCGCGCAGCTCCAGCTTGGCAACAGCATGGCAATTCGCTATGCGAATTTCGCCGGGCTGCATCCTGCGCACCTGCCCAGGCGCGTCGACGGCAACCGCGGGACCAGCGGCATCGACGGCACGGTGAGCACCGCCGTGGGCGCGGCCCTGGCCGACCCGACCACCCTCACCCTGCTGCTCGTCGGCGACCTGGGCTTCTTCTACGACCGCAACGGG
>JAPKMV010000527.1 GCA_026645635.1 Caldilineaceae bacterium | reverse complement strand
GGGCCACGGCGATGCTGGCCGGCTGCGGCGGCACGTTGCCGCGCAGGATGCCGATCCCGGTGAGGAGCAGGCCGAGCAGCCCGAAGGCCAGGCCGATTTTGATGGGGAGGCTGAGGCGACGTAAGCCAGACATAGACATTTCCTTCCAGAGAGTAAGTCATAATCTCCGCAAATCTGTACGTTCACACAGCGCGAACCTATGATGTGATCCTGGCGCCGGTCATGCCGCACCAATCACGATTTGGACAGCCTCGATGATTTGGCTGATCTGGTCACCACTGAGTTTGCCCAGGCGCTGAACAAACCGCTCTTGGGAGACTGACCGGATCTGAAAGGCATCGGCAGCGGAAGTCTTCGCCAGTCCATTTTGCGCATTGGGGGAGAGCGAGACCATCCACGGCGCCACAGCGTAGCGCTCTTTCCAATCGGTAAGCGGCACGATCACGCGCAAAGGCAGGAGGCCAATGGCGTCTTCGCTGACGATGACCGCGGGGCGCGTCTTGCGAATCTCGGCGCCGACAGTTGGATCGAGATTGATCAACCAGATTTCCCCCTTACGCATGGAAATCTTCCCCGTTCAAGACCTGGAAAGCGGTCAACTCCGGGTCTGTCTGGTAATCCGCCAATAGCGCCTGGGCAGCGGCAGCGATCTCGCTTTGTTTGCGCTCGATGAGCAATTTGTCAACCATGTCACGAATGAGTTCCGACAGACTGCGCTTTTCCTGGCGGGCAATTTCCGTCAAGATTCTATGTTGTTCCGGCTCAAGCAGGATTTGAGTACGATACATGATCGGCGACTCCTTGGTGTGTCATAGCATTACACACTAATTATACATCATGCTGAGATGCCTGCAATATGCAATAGTAAAGTAACAGGACTTACGCAGCTTGCCACGCGCCCTTGCTTGACATCTGTCCCGATGCTCTTATGGTACAATCCCTCCCATGCGCATCGTCACCTACAACATTCGCGGCTGGCGCACCCTGGACGGCAAGCCCAATCTGCACGAACTGACCGCCACGCTGCGCGCGCTCGGCGGGGATGTGGTCGGCCTCAACGAGGTCTTCTACCCACGCGCCGTCACCGGGGAGAACCGTCCCGCCTTGACCATGCTGGCGGAGAGCCTGGGGCTGCACTACGTCTTTGGCCCCTGTCTGCGCTGGCCCGCGCAGGATGACATGCCCGCGACGGCCTACGGCAACGCCATCCTCAGCCGCTGGCCGATCATCGCGAGCGCGGCGCATCACCTGACCTCCAAAGAGGAGGACCCGCAGGGGCTGCTGCTCCAGCGGGAACAGCGCGGGCTGCTGGAAGCGCGCATCCTGCTGCCGGATGGCAAGACCTTCACCGTCTACCAGACCCATCTGGATAACCACGGCGAAGCCACCCGCGCCATCCAACTGCGCATCGCCCGCACCTGGCTGGTGCGCGACCGCAACCGCCCCCACCTGGTCATGGGCGACTTCAACACCGTCAGCCCATGGGACTTCGCCGCGGATCCCGCGGTGCTGGAAGCCATCGCCGCCGTGGATCACGGGCCGCGGCTCTCCCCGGTGGCAGAACTCCAGGTCGTGCCACAGATGGAAAAGGCCGGCTACGTGGACCTCTACCGGCGCTTTGGCGCGGCGGGCGCGTCCACCTTTCTGCCGTCGCCCCAGCCGCTGCGCGTCGATTTCATCTTCGCCAGCCAGAGCCTGGCGCCCCATGTCACCGCCTGCGCCATCTGGCCCAACGCCGACGGCGTCTCCGATCATCGCCCCGTCTACGCTGACCTGGCGCCGGAGGCGGGCAATGACGGCTGAGTGCGTGCCCGACCCGCCGCTGCCCGACGCGCTGCCGGCAGAGAAGCAGGCCGTGATCCGCCGCCTGGTGGACGCCCTGGCGCAGGCGCCCGGCGTCGCCGCGGTCGTGCTGGGCGGCTCCTATGCCAGCGGCGGCGCGCGCCCCGGCTCCGATGTGGACCTGGGCATCTACTACCACCCGGCCGCGCCGTTTGCCGTTGCGGACATCGCAGCCATCGCCGCGTCCGTGGCGGTGGCGCCGCCCACGGTGACTGACTTCTACGCGTGGGGCGCCTGGGTCAACGGCGGCGCGTGGGTGCAGACTGCCGCGGGCAAGGTGGATCTTCTCTATCGCAACCTGGAGCAGGTGGCCGAGACCATCGCCGCGGCCAGCCAGGGCAGCGTGCAGCATGACTATCCGCAGCAGCCGCCCTACGGGTTCTACAGCGTCATCTATCTGGCCGAGACCGACATCTGCCTGCCGCTGTTCGACCCCGGCGGCGCGGTGGCGGCGTTGAAAGCGCGCGTGCGCGACTACCCGGAGGCGCTGCGCACGCGCATCGTGAACGATGGGCTGTGGAGCGCCGAATTCTCGCTGCTCCACGCCGGGAGCTTTGCCGCCGCCGGCGATGTCTACACCACCGCCGGCTGTCTGACGCGCATCGCCACCAACCTGACGCAGGTCCTGTTTGCGCTGAACCGGCGCTATTTTCTGAGCGACAAACGGGCTTTGGCAGAGATCTCCGCTTTTCCGCTTTGCCCAGAGGGCTATACCCGGCAGGTCAGCGCCATCCTCGCCGCGCCGGGGAGCGACGCCGACACGCTGGCGCAGACGGTGGCGGCGATGACGGCGCTCTGGCGGCAGGCCGTCGCGCTGACCGGCGACAGCTACCGGCCCAGGTTTGTACTGCCATGAGTGTGGATCTTTTTGCCCAGGCCAACGAAGAGCGCATGGAACGTGACGCACCCCTCGCCGCGCGGATGCGCCCGCGCACCCTCGCCGAGTACATCGGCCAGGAGCACATCGTCGGCCCAGGGCGGCTGCTGCGCCGCGCCATCGAAGCCGACCAACTGGGCAGCCTGATCTTCTATGGGCCGCCGGGCACGGGCAAGACGACGCTGGCGCGGGTCATCGCCAACACCACCCGCGCCCATTTCATCGCGCTCAACGCCGTGCTCTCTGGCGTCAAGGAGATTCGCGAGGCGGTGGCCGAGGCGCAGGAACGGGGCCGGCTCTATCAACAGCGCACCATCCTCTTCATCGACGAGGTGCACCGCTTCAACAAGGCGCAGCAGGACGCGCTGCTCCCCTGGGTGGAGAGTGGCGCGGTCATCTTCATCGGCGCCACCACGGAAAATCCCTACTTCGAGGTGAACAAGGCGCTGGTGAGCCGCAGCCGCATCTTCCAACTCACGCCGCTGACCCAAGAGCACCTGCGCGCGATCGTGCAGCAGGCGCTGGCAGACCCGGTGCGCGGCTACGGCGGCCGCGCCATCACCATCGACGAAGACGCGCTCGCCCACCTGGTGGAAGTGGCCAACGGCGACGCGCGGGCGGTGTTGAATGCGTTGGAGTTGGCGGTGGAAACCACTGGCGGAGCAGAGATTGGAGATTGGAGATTGGAGACTGGCAGCGCTCAGCCAATCTCCAATCTCCAGTCTCCAATCTCCAGTCTCCGCATCACCCTCGCCATCGCCGAAGAATCCATCCAACGCCGCGCCGTCCTCTATGACAAGGAGGGCGATTACCACTTTGACACGATCAGCGCGTTCATCAAGAGCCTGCGCGGGAGCGACCCGGACGCGGCGATGTACTGGATGGCCAAGATGGTCTATGCGGGCGA
>JAPKMV010000526.1 GCA_026645635.1 Caldilineaceae bacterium | reverse complement strand
ACTGGGTGGGGATCGACGGCTGGGGTCTCGTGCCCGTGGCCCTCGCGCCGATTGCCGGCCATGCCTTCTCCCCCTTTCTTGGTTTCAACGGTGGCAAGGCGGTCGCCACCACCCTGGGCGTGTGGATGGCGCTCACCGTCTGGGAGGGGCCGACCGTAGGCGGGCTGCTCGTGTTGCTTTTTACCAAACTCTTTGGCGCCAACGGCTGGGCCGTCGTCTTTGCCATGCTCGGCATGTTGGTCTATTTCATCGTGACCCCGGCGGCGCTGAACGGTTTCGGCGTGCGGCCGCCGCTGCCGATCCTGGTCGCGATCTGGGCCGGCAATTTCCTCATCCTGGTCTACAAACACCGCGCCGATCTTGCCCAGCCACCCCGCCGGCGACGAGCGGCGCCCCAAGCCTGACCTGGCCGGCGGCCAGCAAGCTATGCTCACACTCCTTGCCCTATTTGCAACTGCGGCGCTGACCGCCATTGCGGCGATTGCCGTCAATAACCTGGTGCGCTTCCCGCGGTTGACGGCTCGCCAGGGATGCGATCAACGCGGAGGCGCGGAGATGCGCAGGCGCAACGCTGAGCGCGTCTCGATGTTGATCCCCGCACGCGACGAGGCCGCCACCATCGGTGACACGGTGGCGCTGGCGCTGGCGCAAGAGCCGCCGCCCGGGGAAGTGTTCGTGCTGGACGACCATTCTGACGATGCCACGGCAAGGATTGCAATTTCTAGCGCAGAAGGCAGCAAAAGATTCAAGTTGATTTGCGGACAGCCGCTGCCGCCGGGCTGGATGGGGAAGAACTGGGCCTGCCACCAACTGGCGCGGGCGGCCGGGGGCGATGTGCTCGTCTTCACCGATGCCGATGTGCGTTGGCGACCGGACGCACTGGCTGCGCTCCTGGTGCAGATGGAGGCGTTGGACGCCGATCTGCTCACCGTCTGGCCGACGCAGACCACCGTCACCTGGGGCGAACGGTTGACCGTGCCGCTGATGGCGCTGGCGATCCTGGGGTACCTGCCGGTGCAACTTGCCCACGCCACGGTCTTCCCGATTGCCGCTGCCGCCAATGGCCAGTGCATGGCCTTTCGCCGCGCTGCTTACGCTGCGATTGGCGGCCACGACGCAGTGCGCGGCGCCATCGTCGAGGACATCCGGCTGGCACAGCGCATCAAGGCGGCGAGGCTGCATCTGCGCATGGCCGACGGCGCCGGGCTGGTCGGCTGCCGCATGTACGCCAGTTCCAGCGCCGCCATCGACGGCTACACCAAAAACATCCTGGCCGGTCACGGCGGACGCGTGAGCCTGCTGCTGCTCTCCACGGTCTTCCACTGGCTGATCTTCCTCTTCCCCTGGTTCTGGTTGACCTTGGGCGCCGCGTGGCCGGCGCCGGGCTACCCGCTGTGGCCGCTGGCGCTGATCGCTGCGGGCATCGGTGTGCGCGGGCTGACTGCCTACGCCACCCGCCAACGTGTGGCAGACGCGCTGCTCATGCCGCTCTCCGTGCTGCTGATGACCTGGATCGCGGCGCGCGCTGTCCTCTGGCAATGGCGCTACGGTGGGGTAAAATGGAAGGGTCGGATCGTGCCAAACCGCGGAAAGGAACCCACTGCATGAATGCCGCGCACGCTGAGGCGCAAGCGAACACGAGGCCGGTCGTCATCATCGGCGCGGGCATCGGCGGGTTGAGCGCGGCCATTCGCCTGGCTGCCGCGGGCCGCCGCGTCGTCGTCGTCGAACAGAACGCCACGGTGGGCGGCAAGATGAGCGAGCGCCGCCAGGACGGCTTCCGCTGGGACACCGGCCCCTCGGTGATCACGATGCGTCACGTTTTCGAGGAACTCTTCGCTGCGGCTGGCCGGCGTCTGGAAGATTACCTGACGCTGCTGCCGGTGCAGCCGCTCACCCGCTACTTCTTCCGCGACGGCACGGTACTTGACGCCAGCCGCGACCTGGCGCTGATGGCGGAGCAGATTGAGCGCATCGAGCCGCTGGACGTGGAAGGCTACCTGAGTTTCCTGGAATATGCTGCGCGGCTGCACCGCATCACCGGGCCAGTCTTCATCTACAACCGCCCGCCGCGTGTGCGCGACTTTCTGCGCGTGGCGCCGTGGGACATGGTGCGCGTCGATCCCTGGCTGACTATGGCCCAGGCGATCGGGCTGCGGGTGCGCTCGCCGCAGATGCGCCAACTGCTGGGGCGCTTCGCCACCTACGTGGGCGCCAGCCCCTATCAGGCGCCGGCCACGCTCAGCGTTATCGCCCACGTGGAACTGACCGGCGGCGTCTGGTATCCCGAGGGCGGCATCTACGCCATCGCCGACGCGCTGCACCGGCTGGCGGTGGAGTTGGGGGTGGAGGTGCGCACGAGCTGTCCGGTGCGCCGCATCGAGGTGCAGGATGGGCGGGTGCAGGGCGTGGTCACCTGTGACGGCGTGCTGTTGGCCGCGGAGCAGGTGATCGCCAACGTGGACGTGGCCACGGTCTACGCCACGCTGCTGCCGCCGGGCCTGGCGCCGGGTCGCGTCGCCCGCCTGGGCCAGTTGGAGACCTCCTGCTCTGGTTTCGTGTTGCTGCTCGGCATCGAGGGCGAGCACCCGCATCTGGCGCACCACAATATCTTCTTCAACCGCGACTACCGCAGCGAGTTCACCGACATCTTCAAGCGCGGTGTACCGCCAACAGACCCGACGGTCTACGTGGCGATCACGAGCAAGCGCGACCCCAGCCACGCGCCGCCCGGCTGCGAAAACTGGTTTGTGCTGGTCAATGCGCCGCCCCTCGGCCCGCGTTTCGACTGGGCGCAGGAGGCGGCGCGCTATCGAGAACTTGTTTTCGACACCCTCGCTCGCTATGGGTTGGACGTGCGCTCACGCATCCGCAGCGAGGTGATGCTCACGCCGGAGCACATTCGCCATCTCACCGGCGCCTGGCGCGGCGCGCTCTACGGCGTCTCGTCGAACCAGGCGCTCAACGCGTTCCGTCGCCCCCACAACCGCTGCCCCGACGTGGCCGGACTCTACTTTGCCGGCGGCACGACCCACCCCGGCGGCGGTGTGCCGATGGTGACGCTGTCGGGGAAGGTGGCAGCGGAGTTGGTGATGGAAGATGCGGCAATGGTCAATGGTTAATTGTCAATAGTCAATGGTCAATTGTTGGGTGGGGCGATAGTTTGGTGGGACGTGGGCTTTGGAGTCATGGGAGGGATGGGGATGAAAGCGATTCGGGTTTATGAGCCGGGCGGGCTGGAAGCGCTGCATTACGAGGAGGTGGCGCTGCCGGAGCCGCAGGCGGGTGAGGTGCGCGTCAAGGTTAGCGCAGTGGGGCTGAACTTCATCGATGTCTACCAGCGCAGCGGCCAGTACAAGATGCCGCTGCCCTTTACGCCGGGCGTGGAGGTGGGCGGCGTCGTGGACAAGCTGGGGTCAGGGGTGGAAGGTGTGGCGGTGGGCGACCGCGTCGCCTACTGTATGCAGCCGGGCGCCTACGGCGACTATGCCATCGCGCCGGCGTGGAAACTCGTACCAGTGCCTGACGGCGTAAGCATCGAAGTCGCCACCGCGCTGATGGTGCAGGGGATGACTGCCCATTACCTGGCGAGCAGCACGTTTTCGTTGCAGCCGGGCCACACCGCGCTGATCC
>JAPKMV010000525.1 GCA_026645635.1 Caldilineaceae bacterium | reverse complement strand
TTCGCACGGCGCGCACCGGCGTCGAACGTTTCTTTACCAACTTTCTCTTCTTCCTGAGCCTGGTCGGCATCTTTACGCTGCTGCTGGCGGGGATCGGCATCCAAAGTGCGTTGACTGCCTTCCTGCGCGAGCGCCACGCTACCATTGCCATCGCCAAGACGGTGGGCGCCACCAGCCGCTTTGTCACCGCCAACTTCTATGTCGTCGTCCTTGCCCTCGGCGCGATCGGCGCGGCGGCGGGCATCATCTTCGGCTTCGTGCTGCAGTGGACGCTGCCCACGCTGCTGGCAGGCTTTCTGCCACCGGACATCGAACTGGTGATCGCGCCGCGCGCCGTCGCGGAGAGTGCGCTGCTGGGGCTGGTGATCGTCGTGCTCTTCACCTTTCTGCCGCTCCACCGCCTGGAGGCGCTGCGCCCCAGTTTCATCTTTCGCAAAGAGGAGCCGCCGATCACCAACTGGCTGCCTTTTGCTCTCACCGTGCTGCTGATCCTGGGTCTGTTCACCGGGCTGGTCATCTGGCAGTTGGGCGAGGTGCGCACCGCGCTCTGGTTTGCCGGCGGCGCGCTGGCGCTGCTGCTGGTCGCAGGGCTGCTCACCGAGGCCGCGCTGTGGGGACTGCGCCGGCTGCAGATCGGCTGGCTGCCGGCGCGACAGGCGTTGCGCGGGCTGTTCCGCCCCCGCAACGGCACGCGGGCCATCGTGATCACCCTCGCCTGCGCGCTGGGCGTCCTCTTCTGCATCTTTCTGATCGAGCAGAATCTGCGCGCCAGTTTTGTGCAATCCTACCCGCCCAACGCGCCCAACGTCTACTTCCTGGACATCCTGCCGGAGCAGCAGCAAGACTTCGCGGCTGCGCTGGCGCTGGACGCCGAATTCGTGCCGACGGTGCGCGCCGCGCTGGTCGCGATCAACGGTGAGCCGCCGCGCCGCAACGACGCGCCGGGGAGCCAGGACAGTGGGCAGGGTGCAGGCAACGCAGAGAGCAGTGATGCCGGGCGCGGCATCCAGTACACCCTCACCTATCGCGATGCGCTGAGCGCAGAGGAGCTGCTCGTGGCCGGTGCGGCCATGTTTTCGGCCGCGCCCGCCGGCGCCGAAGTCTCCGTTTTGCAGGAAACGGTCAATGCCCGCGGCATCAAGTTGGGCGACGTGCTGAGCTTCAACATTCAGGGCGTCCCGCTGGACGCTACCGTGAGCAGCATCCGCAAACAGGACGGCGAATCCGTCAGCCCCTTCTTCAGCTTTGTACTGCCGTCGGCCGTGCTGGCCGGTGCGCCGCAAACCATCTTCACCGGCGTGCGCGTCCCGCTGGGCGACATCGCGGCGCTCCAGAACCGCATCGTTGCCCAGTTTCCCAACGTCACCGTGATCGACGTCACCGGCACGATCGCCCAGTTCGCCAGCGTCGTGCAGCGCGTGACCCAGGTCGTGCGCTTCTTCAGCGCCTTCAGCATTCTGGCGGGGCTGCTGATCGTGATCAGTTCCGTCTACGCCACGCGGCTGGCGCGGGTGCAGGAAGCGGCCTACTACAAGGTGCTGGGCGCCAAAAGCCACTGGGTCACAGCCGTCTTTGCGCTGGAAAACGTGCTGCTGGGCCTGCTGAGCGCGGCGCTGGCGCTGCTCATGGCGCACGTTGCGGCCTGGGCGCTGCTGACCTACCTGTTCGAGTTGGACTATCAGTTCCTGCTGGCAGCAAGCCTGGCGATGGTTGCGCTCACCGTCGCCGCCGTGCTGCTGGTGGGGATGGTCGCCGCCATCGGCATCCTGCGCAGCCGTCCAATCGTCTATCTGCGGATGCAGACGGAAAACGAGTAAGCAACATTATGTCAATACAAACCACTGTGAGCCTGCTGCTTCTACTCTCGATTTTCCTTGCCGCCTGTGGCAGCCCACCTGCGCCTCCGCCTGCACCTACCCCAACCGCAGCGCCAACCCTGAAAATTCTTGCCGTGGGCGACAGCCTCACCGAGGGCTTTGGCGTGCCGGCCGCAGATGCGTACCCCGCACAGTTGGAGCGCGCCCTGGTCGCGGCCGGCTATCCGGTCACGGTCGTCAACGCGGGCATCAGCGGCGAGACGAGTTCCGGCACGCGCCAGCGCATCGACTGGCTCTTGCAGCAGCAGCCGGACATCGTGATCCTGGCCATCGGCGGCAATGACGGGCTGCGCGGCATCGACCCGGCGCTGACAGAGCAGAACATCGAGGAGATCGTGCTGCGCAGCCAGGCCAGCGGCGCCGTGGTGGTGTTGCCCGGTATGGAGATGGTGCGCAACCTGGGCGGCGAGTACACCGACCAATTTCGCGCCATTTACCCGGCGGTGGCGGCGCGCACCGGCGCCATCCTGATGCCCTTCTTCCTGGAAGGCGTGGCCGCCGACCCGGCGCTCAACCAGCCCGACTTTATCCATCCGACCGCGGAAGGCTACGCCGTCGTGGTCGAGAACCTCCTGCCCTATGTCGAGCAGGCCATCACAGAGGCGCTGGGTGACGCTGCGGAATAACAAATGAGCCAACCACGAACAAGTTCGACGCGCGGCGCCTGGCTGGTATTGGCGGCCGCAGCATGTTGGGGCACGACGGGCACGGCGCAGGCTTTCGCACCGGCAGGCGCGACGCCCTTGGCTGTCGGCGCAGTGCGCCTTGCCGTCGGTGGCACGGCGCTGCTGGCGCTGGCGTTGGGCCGGCGCCGGTTGCACAGGGGTGGCTGGCGTTTCTGGCCCACGGCTTTCACCGTCGTCGGCATCGCGCTCTACCAGATCTGCTTCTTTGCGGCGGTGCGCGCCACCGGCGTAGCCGCGGGCACAGTGGTGGCAATCGGCAGCGCGCCGATCCTGGCCGGGCTGATCGGGCTGGTCTTCCTGGGCGAGCGCCCGACGCCGCGCTGGATGGTGGCCACAGCCTTCGCCATCGCCGGCTGCACGCTGCTGGTCACCGGCGGCGGCGCGCTGACGATCAACCCGGTGGGCATCCTGCTGGCGCTGGGTGCGGGCGGCAGCTATGCCGCCTATTCGGCTGCCAGCAAGGATTTGCTGCGCGACCACCACCCCGATGCGGTCAATGCCGTCGCCTTCTTTGGCGGCGCGCTCCTGCTGGCGCCGCTGCTCTTTCTGGTGGACTTGAGCTGGCTTGCCACCCCGCGCGGGGTAGTTGTGGCGCTGGAACTGGGGCTGATTGCGACGGCGCTGGCCTACGTGCTCTATCTCCGCGGGCTGAATTTGATTCCGACCGCGACGGCCGTCACGCTGGCGCTGATGGAGCCGCTGGTGGCGGCGACATTGGGCATCGTCGTGTTGGGGGAACGCTTGACGCCAGTAGCGTGGGTCGGCGTGGCGATGCTGTTGGCAGGGCTGGCGATTCTGACCGTACGCGGGCGCGCGCCGGTCGAGTCTGTCAGCGGGGTGTGAATTGCTGGCTTGCGCCGGCTTGCGCCCTGGGGCTGAATTCGCTAACATAGCACAGCGGTTCATAACGCACCGGCTGCCCGAAACCAAGGGCCGCCGTCAATCATCGGCGCACCATGCCAGACGCGACAGCGCTGGCAGCGCTCACCGGGAGACATGATTCATGCGGCATCACTTTACAGCGGCAGGCCGCTGTCTGCTCACCATCGCCCTGCTGGTCACGCTGGCAGCGCC
>JAPKMV010000524.1 GCA_026645635.1 Caldilineaceae bacterium | reverse complement strand
CAAATCCGTCCGATACGCGTCATCCGCGTTCTATTCCAAACCTCATTTCGAAGCGAATCGAACCTCTGCCCCAGCTTCGTGATGTGATCAAGCGCACACCCTGGACGTAGCCGCGTGCGCAGGTGCATCCATTTTCTCCTGTTACACTGCCGCTCAACAGGATTGACGAATGGCTGGCGGAACTTGCCGCCACTGCGACACACAGGAGAAATCACTATGCTCACCATCCACCACCCGCGACGCGGCGCCGCACACCGCCTGCTGCTGGCGCTGCTAACAGCAGCGTTCGGCTCCGCGATGTTGACGGCTCGCCCCGCCCAGGCGGCCTTCCTCTACCTGGTGACCAACACCAACAACAGCGGCGCCGGCTCGCTGCGCCAGGCGATCCAGGATGCCAACGGCACGGCGGGTCTCGACACCATCCGCTTCAACATCCCTGGCGACGGGGTGCAGATCATCAACCTGGCGACAGCCCTGCCCACCATCACCGACCCGGTGCGCATCGAGGGGCTGTCGCAGCCGGGCGCTTCGTGTGCGGCGTGGCCGCCGACGCTGCGCATCGAGCTGCGCGGCGAGGCCGTCCCGCCCCAGTCGATCGGCTTCAACGTCACCGCAGGCGGTACGACCATCAGCGGGCTGGCCATCACCGGCTTTGACACCGGCATCCGTCTGGCCACTGCGGGCGGCAACCAGATCCAATGCAATTACATCGGCATCGACGCGTCGGGCACAGGCGAAGTCGGCAACGACATCGGCCTACAAATTCTCAGCAACGAAAACACCATCGGCGGCGGACAAGGTGGCCAGCGCAATGTAATCGCCAACGCCACCTTCCACGGCATCGAGCTGGGCGGTGCGGCCACCAATAACGTCATTGCGGGCAACTACATCGGCGTCAACCCGGCCGGCAACGCGGCGCGCGGCAACGACGATGCGGGCATTCACATCGGCGCCAACGCACACGGCAACTTCATCGGCGGGCAGGGGGCGGCTCTTCGCAACGTGATCTCCGGCAACCGCCTGGGCGTCTACATCGAAAGCAATCAGAACGAAGTGCGGGGCAACACCATCGGCATGAACGCTGCCAACAGCGCCGTGCTGCCGAATACGGAGCATGGCGTGCTGCTCGAAGGCGCCGACGGCAACCGCATCGGCGGCGGCGGTCTGGGCGAGGGCAATCTGATTGCCGGCAACGGCGGCGACGGGGTGCGCCTGCTTCTGGCCAGCCAGAACAACGACGTGTACGGCAACCGCATTGGCACAAACGGCAGCGGCGCCGACCTGGGCAACGGCGGCGCGGGCGTGCTGCTCTCCTCGAACAGTAGCGGCAACCGTATCGGCGGCGTAGGGAGCGGCCAGGCCAACGCCATCGCGCACAACCGGGGCGACGGCGTGACCGTGATCGGCGCGGGCGCGACCGGCAACAGCATCCGCGGCAACGCCATCCACAGCAATGCCGGGCTGGGCATCGACCTGCGCAACCCTGGCGAAACGGGCGTGACGCCCAACGATCCGGGTGACGGCGACGTGGGCGGCAACGGTCTGCAGAACTTCCCGGTGCTCGGCGACTTCACCGTCAACGGCGACACGGGCACGCTGACGGTGCAACTCAACAGTGCGCCCAACGCCACCTTCACGGTCGACGTGTACACAAATCCCGCTTGCGACGGCAGCGGTCACGGCCAGGGCCGGCGGTACAGCGGCGAGAGCGTCACCATCAACACCAATGGCCAGGGCAACGGCAGCGCACAGGTTGAATTTCAGGCTGCGGAGGTGGACGCCTGGTTCATGGCGACGGCCACCAACGCCAATGGCGCCACATCGGAGTTCAGCGCCTGTCGACTGGGCATCCCGAAGGTCTATCTACCCTTCGTCGACCGGTAGCACAGATTGAAATACATATCCGCAGATTGCGCAGATTGACGCAGATGGTTTCAATGCCATCTGCGTTAATCTGCGTCATCTGCGGATAGCACTCCTCGACCGAACCGGCTATTGCCCCTTCAAGACGCGGCGCAGAATCTTGCCGGAAGCGGACTTGGGCACCGCGTCGATGAACTCCACGAAGCGGATGCGTTTGTAGGGCGCCACGTGCTCGGCGACAAAGGCCAGCAGCTCGTCCTCGCTCACCTCGCCCTTGCGCACCACGAAAGCCTTGGGCAGCTCGCCCGCCTCGTCGTCGGGCAGGCCGATGACCGCGGCGTCGGCCACGGCCGGGTGGGTAAGGAGCAGCGCCTCCAATTCAGCGGGCGCCACCTGATAGCCCTTGTACTTGATCAACTCCTTGAGCCGATCCACGATCCAGAAGAAGCCATCCTCGTCGACCACGCCGATGTCGCCGGTGTGGAGCCAGCCATCGCGGTCGACCGTGTTCGCCGTGGCTTGCGGATTGTTCAGGTAGCCTTGCATCACCTGCGGCCCCTTGACCCAGACCTCGCCCTCCTGCCCGACGCCAAGTTCCTCGCGCGTCACCGGGTCGACAATCTTGGCAATGGTGTTGGGTACGCATTGGCCAACGCTGCCGGGCTTGAGCTTGCCGGGCGGCAGACGGAAGCTGAAGTGGGTGACCGGGCTGGCTTCGGTCATGCCGTAACCCTGCGTCACCTCCACGCCGAGGCGCGCCTTGACTGCGGCTTCCAGTTCGCCGCTGAGCGGCGCCGCGCCGGAGACGATGGCGCGCAGGTTGGAGAGGTCGAACTTGTCCACCAGCGGGTGCTTCGCCAGGCCGAGCACCACCGGCGGCACCAGGTGCGCGTAAGAGAGTTTGTGGTTCTGCGCCAGGTTGAGAAACTGCTCCATGTCGAAGCGGGGCATCGTCACCACGGTGGCGCGCTGGTAGAGCGCCCAGCTCATCACCACCACCATGCCGTAGATGTGGAAGAAGGGCAGCAGCCCCAGCAGCACATCGTCAGGGCGAATCTCCAGCCCGCGGTCGAAGTCGGCGCCGCTGCACTGGCAGATGTTGGACACCAGGTTGTGATGCGTCAGCATGACGCCTTTGGGCAGGCCGGTCGTGCCGCTGGAATAGGGCAGCACCACCAGATCTTTCTGCGGGTCGATAGTCACGGGCGGCAGTTGGCCGTCGCTTTGCAGCAGGCTGGCGAAAGGTGTGGCGCCTTCCGCCTCGCCAAAGACGAAGATCTCTTCGATGCCGCCGGCTTCCGCCGCGGCAGCCTGGGCATTGGGCAGGAAGGGCGGGATGGTCAACAGATATTTCGCGCCGGCGTCCTTGAGTTGATGGGCCAGTTCATGGGGCGTGTAGAGCGGATTGACGGTGGTGTTGATGCCGCCCAGCGTGGCGACGGCGTGAAAGGCGACAGCATATTCGGGCAGGTTGGGGCTGTAGATGGCAAAGACGTCGCCCTTCTTCAAACCCCGTTTGGCCAGGCTGGAAGCCACCAGGCGAATCGCACCGGCCAGTTGCCCGTAGGTCAGCGTGCGCCCGGTGGGGCCGTCGATCAGCGCAGGCTTGGCGGCGTGGGCGCCGATGTCGCCAAAGAGTAACTGCGGCAGCGAGACATTGGGGATGTCGACATCGGCGAGGGGACTGCGAAAGATCATAGCATTCTCCTTGATTGGGTGTATCCGGTTGGTCGTGACATTTTGGCTGGAGCAGACCAAATCATAGCATTGGGGCTGGCATTGTTCA
>JAPKMV010000523.1 GCA_026645635.1 Caldilineaceae bacterium | reverse complement strand
ATCAATGACGTGCTGGCCATGGCCAGCCTGGAGTCAGGCCACGTCACCTTGCAGGCAACGGAGTTCGATCTGCACCGCATGTTCGCCGACTTGCTGGACATGTTCCGGCTGCGCGCCGAGGCCAAAGGGCTGGGCCTGCACCTGGTCTGGACGCCCACATGCCAGGGCACGGTCTACGGCGACGAGGGCAAGCTGCGCCAGGTGATGATCAACCTGATCGGCAACGCCATCAAATTCACCGCCGCGGGCGCCGTGACCGTGACGGTCGAGAAGGTGGCCGCAGCCGGCGGCCCCCGCCTCGTCTGCACCGTGGAGGACACCGGTCCCGGCATTGCGCCTGCGGACCAGGCGCTGATCTTCGAGCCGTTCGTCCAGGCGGGCCAGCGCGGCGCGCACACTGAAGGCACAGGGCTGGGTTTGCCCATCAGCCGCCAGTTTGCCCGGCTGATGGGTGGCGACATCACCGTGACGAGCAGTGGCATCCCAGGCGAGGGCAGCCGGTTTCGCTTCGAGGCGCCCTGGCCTGGCGTGGACGCTGCGCCGCCAGGGGCGGATGCGCCGGCCGGCGCGATGCCAGCCGCCCCGCTGGCGCCGGCGCCTTCGACCGCGGCGCAACTGATCCACGGCGACCTGCCCGCGGGCTGGCGTGAACAGGTGCGCCGCGCCAGCGTGGCCGTAGACACGGCTGCGCTGCACCGACTTGTGGCGCAGGTGGCGGTCGACCAGCCTGGGCTGGCTGCCGCCCTGCAAGCCTGGATCGAGGCCTACGATTACGCCGCTATTCAACAGGCAATGGAGGAATAGGAATCATGGAGTTGCAGCAGCAGATTGCCCAGATGGTCATGGTGGGTTTCCGCGGGCTGGCGCTGGATGCGGCCAACCCGGTTGTCGCCGATGTGCGCGATCTCGGCGTGGGCAGCGTGGTGTTGTTTGCCCGCGACATGGTGCTGGACAGCCCTGTGCGCAACGTGGCGTCGTCGGCGCAGTTGCAGGCGCTCACGGCGGCCCTGCAAGACCTGGCGTCGATTCCGCTCATGGTGGCCATCGACCAGGAGGGCGGGCGCGTGGCGCGACTCGATGAACAGCGCGGCTTCCCGCCCACGCAGCCGGCCCAGGCGCTGGGCGAGCGCGGCGACCCGGACTACACCTATCTGCAGGCCGAACAGATGGCGCGCACGCTGGCGGCTGCGGGCATCAATCACAACCTGGCGCCCGCCGTCGATCTCAACCTGAACCCGGAGAGTCCCGCCATCGGCAAACTGGGGCGCAGCTTTTCGGCTGACCCGGCGGTCGTGGTCGCCCATGCCCGCGCGTTCATCGCGGCGCACCGCGCCCACAAGATTACGACCACGCTCAAGCATTTCCCCGGCCACGGCAGCGCCCGCGCCGATTCGCACAAGGGCTTCGTGGATGTCACGGACACCTGGGATCGGTCGGAACTGGAGCCGTACCGCACGTTGATCGCCGAAGGGGTGGTGGATGCGGTGATGTCGGCGCATGTCTTCCACGCCGGGTTGGACCCGATCTACCCGGCCACGCTGTCGCCCGCCATCCTGACCGGACTGCTGCGGGACCAGTTGGGCTTCACCGGCGTCATCATGACCGACGATATGGGGATGAAGGCCATCACCGCGCAATATGGCTTTGCCGAAGCCGTCGTGCAGGCTGTGCGCGCCGGCGCCGACATGTTGACCTTTGGCAACAATCTGGCGTATGACCCGGATGTCGCCGCGCGCGTCATCGCCATCCTCGCGCAAGCTGTGGCCGACGGCGCCATCAGCGAGCAGCGCATCGAGGCGTCCTATGCGCGCATTCTGGCGCTCAAGGCGCGGTGGGGCAGCGGTTGAAGCGGCCCTGTCGCCCGCAGCCGCAGGGCCGAAGCCGTTATCTCACCCGCCGGCGCCAACCGGCGCACTCAGCAAAATGCGCTTGATCTCCTCACGGCTGATCGGCTTGAGCAGCACAGCTTCGATGCCGGACGCCAGGCAGGCAGCCGTCTCCTCCGCACCCACGCCGCCAGTCAGCGTGAACAGCCGCGGCCGTCCCACCGCCACGCTCGCCAGCCGCTGCGCAAGCTCCGGCGCGGTCATATCGGGCAGATGATAATCCAAGAAAATGAAATCATAGGGCGCCTGTTTGGCCGCGTCGATGGCGTCAGCGCCATTTTCCGCGATATCGACCACGCAGCCGAGCTTCGCCCACATGTGCGCCATGACCTTGCTGTTGATCGGGCTGTCCTCCACCAACAGCAGCCGCAGCCCGGTTGGGGTGGACGGCGTGGCTGTTTCTGCAACAGCCGTTACCGGGGCATGGGCAGCCGGTGTCAGCACTTGCACCAGCGGCAGCGTGAAGCGAAAGGTTGTACCCTGTCCCACCGTGCTCGTGACGCTGATCTCGCCGCCATGCCCCTCGACGATGCGGCGGCAGATGGCCAGCCCCAGCCCCGTGCTGCTTTCGCCGCCGGTCGTCTGCACGCTCGTGCGAGAGTAGGGCTTGAAGAGGTTCGCCACCTCATCGGCGGGAATGCCCTGGCCGTGATCCGCCACTTCCACAACGGCCATCTCGGCCTCTTGATAGAGCCGCACCTGGGTTGACGCACCCGCTGGCGAATACTTGATCGCGTTGGAGACCAGGTTCGTCAACACCTGCTGCGTCTTGAACTCGTCGGCCCAGATGGTCGGCGCCGGCTGCGTCTCCTCCAGCGTCAGCGCCATGCCCTTTCGTTCGGCCTGCGGGCGCAAAAGCCGCAGCACCCGCTGCGCCAGCGCCTTCAGATCCACCGGGCGGCGATCCAGGTTGAGCCTCCCGGCTTCCACGGCGCTCAGGTTGAGCAGGTCGCCCACCATCGCCAGCATGAAGCGGCTGGAGTTGTCAATCTCTTTGAGGTACTCATGTTCGTCTGGATGCAGGCGGTCGCCGGCAGACGCCAGCAAAAAGTCGCTGTAATCCAGGATCACGGCGAGGGGATTGCGCAGATCATGCGCCACCATGCCCAGCAACTGATTCTTCTCGGCGTTGAGACGTTCAAGGTCCCGATTCTTCTGGCTCAACTCCCGTTGCAGCGTGATCAGGTCGTTGTTCATCTTCGTCAAGTCATCGAGGTACGGATTATCCGCCGGCTGGATGGCCGGTGTGGCGGTGGCGCGTTCCTTGACGACGCGGCGCAGCGACGTGATCTGCTCGTTGTTCATGCGCGCCAGGTCTTCGTACATGCGAATGACTTCGGTGTCCTGTTGGGCACCGATGATGTACAGCACCTGATCGCGGCAGAAACCGGCAAACTGGAGCGTGTGCAGATGTTGGCCCACGACCAGATTCATCTCCCAGCCGGTCACGGTGCGACCAGCCTTGAGTTCCCGCAACAGGTTAAGCGCCTTGCTGATGCTGGCCGCATCCACCAAATGCACGAAGGATTCGCCCAAGTGGCGCGCCACCCCGATCTCGTAGTTGTCGGCGATCACGGCGTCGATCATGCCATCCACTGTACATGTCAGGACGATGCCCTGTGGCTGACTTGCGGACATGACAATTTCCTCTCCATCGATTGATGGCTATCTTCTCAATCGCAGATACGCTGTTGCCACGCCCGCCAGCAGCGCGGCGCCGGTGGACAGCGCCCGCTCGTCGAAGTCGAAGGTCGGGCTGTGGTGCGGG
>JAPKMV010000522.1 GCA_026645635.1 Caldilineaceae bacterium | reverse complement strand
CGTCGTCGAGCGCGGTGGCGGTGGGCGTGCCGTTGATCTGCGCGAGTTGCTTGCCCAGCACGAGACCCTTGGCGGTGGTTGGCCGTTCGCGGAAAGTCTGTGTCAGTTTCTGGCGGGTCAGGTCGCGGCTGACGCGCGAGGCAACCACGTCGATGATGTTGGGCATACAGAAGCGCGCCCCTCTCTCTCAATACTCTGCGGCGCGCAGTGGAATCAGGCGCACGGCGGACTGCCAGTTGGTGTCTTCGAGCAGATGGTCGACCGATTGGGCGAACCCTGTGCGAGCCGCCTGGCTGCCGTCGTGGAATTTCCAGGTGAGGCCATAGAACAGCCCGGTATGCAGGCTGGGGTCGCCTACTGCCGTCTGCACGGCGATGGTGGCAGGGTAGCGCAGCACGAAGAATCTGCGCTGTAGGCTGGCCAGGGCAAGTTCAGCGGAGGGGTAGATCGCTGATTTGACTGTTGCGTAGTCGCCCAGGTCGGCGGCCGGGTCGGGGTAGACGATGGTTCCGCCTGCGCTGCCGTCCGTCTGCACCCATTCCATCTTGAGCTGCTTGACCGCGCCGGGCCGCTCCTGAATCATGGTCACTTGGCGGGCGCTGCTGCGGTCGAAGGTGGTTTCGCCGCCGCTGACGACATCGGTGTTCCACATGATGTTGTCGCGGAGGGTGATCCTGTTCAGGTAGTCGATGGCGATGAGGGTGCCGGTGTAGTCGGCCATGTCTACCAGCGTCGGCCAGGCGGGTTTGGCTCCGGTCAGCAGCTCGAAAGGTTCCGTGTTGCTGACCTGATTGGTTACGGCCGCACTGGGGACGCCCAGGAGATCGAACAGATGCGCGTAAGCCTGACCGATGGTGGTTCCTTCGGGCAGCCACTGCTTCGGGTCGAAGGTGCTGGTGTCAACGGTCACGGAGAGCCGGTTCAGGCGGGGGCGCGCCGGCATGACCTGCATCTCGTTGATCTGGAGCAGCAGCCAGTTGGCGCGCGTGGGTGTCCACCAAGTCATCTGGTGGCCGGTCAGGTCGGTACTGTGGACGTAGGTGTGATAATCGCGCCACCATTCGCTGCCCGGGTTCTCGTCGCTGTAGTCAGGGATGCGGGGCGGCACGATGCTGTTGGCGAAGCGGACGCTCACGTTTTTGGGCGCATTGTTGACCGGCGGTCGCCAGATCGTGAGGTGGTTGAGGCGGAATGCGTTGGTCGCCTGCCCGTCTTCGTAGATCAGGACCTGGTCGCCGGCTTCGTGGATGGCTGCGGTGGTTCCGTTCGCAGCGCGCGCCGTGATGTTGAGGCTCGTGGCCGTCTTGTCGATGTAGGTCATCTGCTCGAAGCCGATCTGGATCGTGCCGCTGGCCGGCAGCCCGTTCGTGGTCGGGATCGTGCCGTCTGTCAGGTAGATCAGCCCGGTCTGGGTGTTGTCCATTGCCACGTTGAGACGCAGCCCCATGCTGGGCAGTTGGATGAGCGCCCAGGGGTTTACGTCCTCGACGTATGCAGCCGTGTCGTAATCGACCAGCTCGAACATGGTCGGCGTGACGCCGCTGTTATTGTGGATGTAGCGGAAGATTTGGCCGTCCGTGGGCGTTGGAAAGCCGCCCCAGCCGCCATTATCCCAGTGGTCTTTGCTGTAATCTTGGCCATCTTTTTTGTAGCGGGCCTTGGTGGGTGGGTTGGCGCCCCAGGCGATGGGTTTGCCCTGCCAGCCCGTCCAGTGGTCGTCACCGATGCCCAACACATCGCCCTCGGCGGGATTGAGGTTGAGGCTGTCGAAGAAGGTCGAGCCGATTTCCACGATGCGCGTGGGTTCGGCCAGTGGGTTCATGGCCATGAACTTGGTGAGGTTCTCGCAGGCAATGATGCGGCTGGCCCAGCCGGCTGTACCATTCAGGCCGACGATGGCCGCGTCCCCCTCGACGGAGTGCGCCAGAATGACGCGCCAGATTTGGTCAGCCGGTGTGAGGATCTGCATCCACCGGTAGCCCTTGCCCAGTCCAGAATGAAGGGTCAGGCTGGCCTCACCGACGAAGGCGTTGCCCAGAAGCGCGTTGGCGTCGGCGCCATAACCTCTGCTTGGCGCGCCCAGGACGCGTTCGAAGATGCAAACGGTGTCGTCGTTGCCGTCGATGAGACTGGCGCCGGACAAGTCGGGGTCAGACTCGGTGAAGTCGCCTGACTTTCGTTCCTTGCTGGGGTGCGCGAGGATTGGCGCGGTCTTGACCACTTTGCCGGCCGTGGCAAGGTCGAGATCGCCGATGCGGACTGTCGGACAATGCTGGCGGTTGAGGATGCCGGCGATGGAGGTGATGCGCAGCGACCACTTGGCGTAGCGGTTGTAGTCGTCCTTGATCTGAAACTCGTCGATCCAGCCCAGGAGCAGATTACTCCAGGGGGCGCCGGGGCCGGTGCGGGTGCGAATGAGAACAGCGTGATGGTTGCGCATGAATCCACGCGGAGCCAGCACGCCGCTCATCTCGGCGGACCAGGTGATTGCACAGAGGTTGCTGTCCATTTCTTCCGTGATGTGCAGGCGGCCGTCGTTGGTGCTCAGCGGCGCCCAGAAGTGGACAGGGGCGGCGCTGACGAAGGTATTGAAGGCGTGGGCGCCGTTGTGTTCGCGGGTGTCGGCCGGCTCGCGGGCGAGGCCGGTGAGGTGATGGTCGTAGTAGTTGGGCGGGTAGTCTTCCCGCGGGGTGGTCGTGTAGCCGGCGTACTCCACAAATTCCCAACCTTGGCCGGCGCCGTTGGGTCCGATCCACAGCCCACCTTTGGGCGGCAGCAGGGCGCCGGCGTCGAAGTTGAGGCTGGCGGCCGTTGCGCCGTCGCTCAGGGTGGCCAGCAGGCGGGCATTCTGGTCTGCGAAGGCGAAATCCTGCGTGCGCGTCCAGTCCCAGGCGTGGGCGTGGTCGGTGGGCAGCCAGCGGGGACCGATGTAGGCGCGGAAAAGGGTAGGCGGCGCGGCCATGTCATGGTTTCCAATCTGCCAGCAGAATGTTGGTCATAATCATTCGGAGGTTGGTTTCGGTTTGTCTGACCTGGTGCTGCACGTCAACGATGACGTAGGCCGCTCCCGCCTCAATGACGACTTTCTCGCCGATTCTCAGTTCGGCGGAGGCATACGTCATGTCGAGGCGACGTTCTGTCCCGTCCGGGAAGTGCAGCACGGCGGCATAGAGTGGTTGGCTCATGGCTGTGGCTCCAGAGTGATCAGTCGCTGGATTGACTCGTTGATGTCCAGACCGTCGATCTCGTTGCCGATGGCGGTCCAGCCTGGCGCCGTGCTGCGAGCGAACACTTCCAGCTTGCGTGGCTGCGGTATGGCGCTGGTGGCACTGTCGATGATGCTGCGAAACCCGTCGGGTTTTTTGCTGTGCCGCTCAGCCGGCAAGGTGACAACGTTGGTGTGCTGCATGCGAAATGGCTTGACCTTGCCGCGTGTGCCGAGCATCAGGTGTTCCGTTTGGCCACGAAACCAGTAGCCCAAGCCCAGGCGCCCGGTTTTGACCCAGGTGATCTGGGTTTTGTACCGGAATCCCCATGCGTTCATCACTGCCAGTGCTTCGGGTAACAAGGGGACGGTCGCCCAGAGGAAGAGAACGGCGTCTTTGCTGGCGAGCTGGGGAATGGGCAGCGCGCAAAGGTTTTCGACTGTCATTACCTGG
>JAPKMV010000521.1 GCA_026645635.1 Caldilineaceae bacterium | reverse complement strand
AGGCGCATCAACCACTGGATCAGGTCGGAGTCTGATAGATTGAGTCGCAAGAGTGCCACAGGCCAAGCCTGTGGCACTCTGCGGAAATCATCGAGGTGCCCCGCGGGGCGTCCAATCTTTTTGCTTTCACCCCGAATCACTCACATGTGTCAGCCCTTGACCTGCACGTTGGCCCCATCTTCCAACACCTTGATGAACGCCGAAGCGTTTTCTTCACCCCAGCCGCGGTTGACGCCGACCTTGATATTCTCGCGAATCGCGGCGACGCCGGGCAGCGGCACGTTGAGGTCTTGCGCGAACTTGGCGATCAGGTTGGCGTCCTTGAGCATCAGCTTGAGGGCAAAGTTCACGTCGAAGTCGCGGCGCACCAACGCCCCGCCTACGCCGTCGAAGATGGGCGACTTGAAGTCGGTGACGTGCAGCACGCCGAGCACATCGTGGGGATCGAGGCCGGCCCGGGTCGCCAGCACCATCGCCTCGCCGATGGCTTCCAACTGGAAGGCCACCACCAGGTTGCCCACCAGCTTCATCGACGCGCCCATAGGGTTCTCGCCCATGTAGTGGGTGGTCTCGCTGATCGGCTTGAGGAGCGGCAGCATCTGTTCGTAAACGGCGCGCTTGCCGCCGACCACGATCCACAGCCCGCCGTTGGCCGCCTCGTTCTTGCTGCCGAAGACCGGCGCGTCGAGGAACTCGGCGCCTTTGGCCGTGAACGCGGCGTACTCCTTGCGGCTGGTGTCCGGGTGCAGCGTCGTCATGTCGATCACGATCTGGCCGGGCTTGACCGCATCGATCAACTTGCCTTCACCCCACACCAGGTCTTCCACCGCCTTGTCATCGCTGAGGCAGTACATGATCACGTCGGCGCCTTGCACGGCCTCCGCCGGCGTAGCGGCTTGGCGGGCGCCCTGGGCAACCAGCGGTGCGCAGCGCTCCGCGGTGCGATTCCACACCGTCACCGGGTAGCCGGCTTTGAGCAGGTTGGCAGCCATGCCGCGGCCCATGATGCCGAGGCCAAGATAAGCAATTTGTTGCATAATGATTCTCTCCGGATGCTTTGGTTTATGATTCGAGATCCAGCGCCAGCTTCAGCGCCTGCTCTAATTGCTGCAATTTTGCGGCTGACAATCGGCCTGCATAGTGCGTCAGCATTGACTTGTGTCGCCAGTCCGTCGTGAACGTTCAAAGAGGAATCTGGTAGGCGAGCACGTCGGCCACTTCACCGCTAAAGTACTCGGCACACTGGTTGATGATTTCCAGGTCGCGCTGATTTAGCTGTGTCTGGCGCAGCCGGGCGATGTATTCCCAGGCTGCCGCTTCCAGAAACTGCGAGCGATTCTGCGTATCATCCACGACTGCGTCGATGGCCGCCAACAATTCTTGTGTGAGAGTGATCGATGTCTTGATTCTCATGCCACCAAAATACCACTACGCAGCTGCCGCGCTAACTCACGTCACCCTCTGCCTGCGCTGCTCCACGTAGTAGTTCACCACCATCACCAGCAGGAGCAGCGCGCCCCAGGCGAACTGGCGGAAGAAGATCGCCGCGCTGGAGCCGGACAACTGGAGCATAAGCATGTTCAGCCCGGTGGAGAGAAACTGAATACTGAGGATGGAAAGCACCAACCCGGAGACCGTGCCAAAGCCACCCGTGCTGCTGACACCGCCCAGGATCGCGATCAGGACCGCCAGCAGGATGAACGAGGCGCCGTAGTCGGGCTTGGCGGAGTTGGCGCGCGCCAGGAAAATGATGCCGGCGATGCCCGCCACCAGACCAGCCAGCCAGTAGGTGCGCACCAGCACCTTGACGTCGTTGATGCCGGAAAAGAGGGCCGCGCGTGCATTGGTGCCAAACATGTAGACGTTGAACCCAAAACTCGTGCGATTGAGGATCACGGCAAAGGCGATTGCCAGCACGATGAACACGATGACCGGGATCGGCACGCCGGCGACTGAACCGTTGCCGATGAAGGCAAGTTGTGTCGTCGTGATGGCCGGGCCGCCGGTGATGACGTAGGAGAGGCCTGTGTAGAGTGAGCCGGTGCCCAGCGTGGCCAGGATCGGCGTAATGCCGACTTTGGCGACCAGAAAGCCGTTGAGCAAACCGCAGACCGAAGCGACTGCCAGCGCCGCCAGCATCGCCAGCGGAATCGTGGCCTCCAACGGCATGCCGGCGCCGCCTTCGCCCGACAGCCGCGTCAGCACCAGCGCGGCGGCAATCGCCGACAGGTTGGCCGTGCCGACGATGGAAAGGTCGATGCCCCCAGTGAGCATCGTGATCATGATGGCAAAGGCCAGGATGCCAAACTCCGGGAACTGCACCGCCATGGACTGCAAGTTGCGAATGCTGAAGAACTTGTCGCCCAGCACCAGGCTGAACCCGAAGAAGATCACCAGGGTGATGATGAACAGGCGCAGCGTCTGATTCTCACCCATCAGCCGGCGCATGAAAGAATTGCCCTTGTGGGTCTGTTGCATGTTGCTCTCCTACACTTCCGCCAGACGCACGCCGCGCTTGCCGGCCCGTCGCGCCTGGATCGCCGGCAGCCCGGTGCCGATAAGGATAATCAGGCCGATCACCACGCGCTGCCACACCGTCGGCACCCCGACCAGCACCAGGCTGTTGTTGGCGATGACCACCAGCATCACTCCCAGGATCGTACCGAGGACGGTGCCGCGGCCGCCGGTCAATTGGGCGCCGCCCAACACCACCGCGGCGATCACGTTCAGCTCCAGCCCGACGATGTCCTGGGGATTGGCCTGCCGCGCCATCGAGCCGAAGGTCATCCCGGCAATCCCCGAAAGCAGACCGACAAAGCCATAAATGAAATACTGAATGCGGGGCACGTTGAAACCGGCGCGCTCAGCCGCCTCGCGGGCGCCGCCCAGGGCATAGATGCCGCGCCCCAGCATCGTGAAATTCAGCAGGAGCCAGACAACCAAAATGACAGAGGCTGTGATCAGAATGGCGGGATGCAGATTGGCCACACCGCGTCCGAGCGGAATCTGCACCAGCGCCGACCGCGCAAAGGCATCCATCGCTGGCGGGACGTCCCGAATGATCTGGTTGCCGATGGCGAAGAGCAGAAAACCGTGAAACATGCTCAGTGTGCCGAGGGTGACGATCAGCGTCGGCAGCTTGAAGCGGGCAATGAAGAAGCCGTTGATCATGCCTAAGCCCAGGCCAATCGTCGCCGCAATCAGAAACCCGATCCAGATCGGCGCGTCGGGCATCGTCTCCTTGAGAATGCGGGTGGTGGAGTAGAGCGCAAAGACCGCGATCGCCGTGAAGGAGACATCGATGCCGCCCGACACGATGACGATCAAGACGCCCATCGCAAAAATGCCCATGACGATGCTGCTGCGCAGAAGGTCGAAGAGATTGCCCACGGAAAAGAAGGTGGGGTTGTTCAGGCCGATGACCAGGGAGACGACGACAATGGTCACCGCCACCAGCGCCTCGTTGCTGCGGAAAAGTCGGCTCACGGGATCAATCCTCAATCAATCTTGCAGCCAATGCATTTTCGTTGGTGTCGCGCGGCAGAATTTCCTGGACGACTGTGCCGTTGCGCATCAACAGGATGCGATTGCAGATCTGGAGCAGTTCGGGAATATCGTCGGAGATGACCAACAGCCCCATCCCTTCACCCGCCAGCCGCTTGATC
>JAPKMV010000520.1 GCA_026645635.1 Caldilineaceae bacterium | reverse complement strand
TTTGCGGTTCAGCCGATATCGAAAACCCAGTCGGTAGACGGTTCGCCGGACAATCATTTCAGGTTGTGTGTTCTGGCTATGAACACTCCGCATGGTGCGGATTCGATCTTCTGCTGATAGATTATCCGTTCTAATCATAGTTGACACGGCGATGGAACGCAATTTGTTGCAATGCTGCCTCGAAGCACGCAGCGCCTCGCCTCCATGACGCAACGGCAAGCATGGCTGCGCACCTCCATCATACACCATGCGCACTGTGCGCCCGAAGATTTGCGCCTGACCATAGCCCTTTCCCGGAAGGTCAGGCAGATTCACAGAAGGAACGGGTTTGCTTCGCCGTTGCACAAGAAGATCCTGTTCGGCGTGGCGACAAAATCCGCCGCTGCCACGAATCCGCTATAGTGTTTTCCCCCGAATCTAAGTAGACTTGGTGGCCGCCGAACGATTGGGCGCCGCGGCCCTTTGTGCTATCATTGTCCACACGGTTCCTCATCACACCAGCAAGTCAGGCACAACGCGCCATCATCTGTCACCACTCATGCCCATCACTCACCTGGCCGTCCACTCCTGGTACACCCTGCTCGGCGCCACCGCGCCCGTGGAGAGCCTGGCCCAGCGCGCCGCGCAGGAGGGCATGACCCACCTGGCGCTCACCGACACCCATGCCCTTTACGGCGCAGTGGCCTTTGCCCGCGCCTGCGCTGCGGCAGGCATCCAGCCGATCATCGGCATGACTGCGCTGCTGCCGGCGCCCGCAGGGCTGGAGGATGGCGGGCCACCCGGCGAACTTACGCTGCTGGCGACCGGCCCGGACGGCTATCGCGCGCTCTGCCGGTTGTCCTCCGGCCTGCAAGCCGGCGCAAGCCAGGGCGCGCCCGCACCGGCTGTCCTGGACTGGGAGACCCTCGCCGCCCATGCCGCCGGGCTGATCTGTCTCTCCGGGGGGCGCCGCGGCTGGATCGACCGGCTGCTGCGCCGCGACGACCGGGCCGCGGCCGCGCGCGTCGTCAGTCGGCTGGCGGGCATCTTTGGGGAGCGGTGCTGGCTGGCGTTGGAACTGCATGACCGGCCGGGCGATGGGGCGGTGGCGCGCGAGATTGTGGCGCTGGGCGACCGTTTTGGCCTGGGCGCAGTCGCACTACAGCCGATCTACTGCCTGGCGCCGGACGAACGCCCCCGCCTGCGCTTGCTCGCCGCCATCGCCCGCAACAAACCGCTGGCCGACCTGGTGCCTGCTGACATCCCCGACGACGGCGACCCGGCGGTGGACCTTCACTGGCTCGACCCGGCGCAGATGGCCGCACGTTTTGCGGCCTTTCCCGCCGCGCTGGCTGCCACGGCGCAGATCGCCACAAGTTGCGCGCCCGCCCTGCCCGACGGCCGCCCGATCTGGCCGGCGCTGGCGCTGCCCGCAAACACCACGCCGGACGGGGCGCTGGCTGAGCAAGCGCGGGACGGCCTGACCCGCCGTTACGCCGCGCAGCAGGCCGACTCGGCGGCCTGGGCTGCGCTGCACGAACGGCTCGCGGCGGAACTGGCCGCCATCGCCCGCCACGGTTTTGCGCCCCTCTTCCTCCTCGTGGCCGACATCGTGCGCTTTGCCCGCCAGGAGGAGATTCCGGTCTCCACCCGGGGCAGCGTCGCCAACTCGCTGGTCGCCTACTGCGTGGGCATCACCACCGTGGATCCCATCGAGCACGACCTGCTCTTCGAGCGCTTTCTGAACCCGGCGCGCACCAGCCTGCCCGACATCGATCTCGATTTTTGCAGCGTGCGCCGCGACGAGGTGCTCGACTATGTGCGGCGCACCTACGGCGCCGAGCGCGTGGCATTGGTTGCGACCATCAGCACCCTGCGCCTGCGTTCGGCGCTGCGCGAGACGGCCAAAGCCTACGGCATCGACGAGCAGACGACCGACCGCCTGGTGCGCCTGCTGCCCGACGACTGGCATCCCGACCCGCAGCGACGCACCCGCCAGACGCTGGAGACGGCGCTGGCCGCTGTGGAGGACGCGCGCCTGCATCCGGTCATCCGTGACGCGTTCGGCCTGCTCCACCAGCCCGACCACCTCAGCGTCCACCCCGGCGGCGTGGTGATCACGCCCGGCCCGCTCACCGACTATGTCCCCGTGCAGTGGGCGCCGAAAGGCTTCCTGATCACCCAGTTCGACCATGGCGACGTGGAAGCCATCGGCCTGCCCAAGATCGACCTGCTGGGCATCCGCGCCCTGACCGTGCTGGCAGACGCCGCCGCGCTGGTGCGCCGCTGGTATGACCCGGCCTTCCGTCTGGCCGAGCTGCCGCTGGATGATCCCGCCACGGGGGCGATGATCGAGCGCGGCGCCACCATCGGCGTCTTCCAGTGCGAGTCGAGCGGCGCGCAGCGCACCCTGCGCCAGCTCAAGGCGCGCACGGTGCAGGACCTGGCCATCGCCAATGCCTTTTTCAAGCCCGGCCCCGCGCTGGGCGGCATGGCGCAGCACTTCATCCGCCGCTACCGGGGCGAGGAACCGGTGCGCTATCTGCACCCGGCGCTGGAGCCGATCCTGCGCCGCACCAAGGGGGTGCTGATCTTCCAGGAGCAGATCCTGCGCATCGCCCGCGACATCGCCGGGCTGTCCTGGGCGGAGGCGGACCGGCTGCGCAAGGGGATGAGCAAGTTCCAGGGCGACGAGATCCGCAGCCTGCGCGAGCGTTTTGTGCAAGGCTGCCAGCGCCCCGCACCCGACGGCCCTGGTCTGAGCGCAACGCAGGCGACAACGCTCTGGGAGCAGGTGGAACCCTTCGCCGGCTACGGCTTCAACCAGGGGCACGCCACCGCCTACGCCGACGTAAGCTACCGCTCGGCCTACCTCAAGGCGCATTGGCCCGCGGCCTTTCTCGCCGCACGGCTGGCCAACTGGGGCGGCTTCCACCACCCCGCCATCTACATCGCCGAGGCGCGGCGGCTGGGCATCGCCGTGCACCCGCCCCATGTGAACCACAGCGACGGCGAGTTTACGTTGGTGGAGGAGGGGCGAGGGGCGAGGGGCGAGTTGCGAGGGGCGAGGGGCGAGGGGCGTGAAGTTCACAATTCACAATTCGAGAAGTTGCGAGGGGCGAGGGGCGAGGGGCGCGCCGACACCGCCAGCTCCCCCGCCCTCTTCATGGGCCTCAACCAGGTGCGCGACCTGCGCCATGCCTCCGTGCAGCAGATCATCGCGGGCCGCCCTTTCGCCGACTTGAGCGACCTGCTGGCGCGTGTGCCGCTGCAAGAGAAGGAAGTGACGCACTTGATCCAATGCGGCGCGCTCGACGGGCTGGGCGAAAGCCGCGCCGCGCTGCTGGCCGCCGCCGAAAGCGTGCGCCGCGCCGGCGTTCAGCAGATCGCCTTCGGTTTCATGGACGAGGCTGCGCCGCCGCCGGAAGAGGCCGCCACCCGCCTGGCCTGGGAGCAGCACCTCCTGGGGATGCCGGTGAGCGTGCATCCGCTGGCGCTGGCGTCCCGTGCCGCGGATTCGACGACGCTGGCGGAGCTTGGCCAGACGCCAGGCAAGCCTGGCCGGGTGGCCGGTGTGCGGCTCCCCGGCTGGACCGGCGGCAAGGGTTTCTTCCTTCACGACGGCGCGGACTTCGCCATCGCCGTGCCGCCCAAAGGCGTGGCCAACCCGCCGCTCTGGCAGCCCTTCGTC
>JAPKMV010000051.1 GCA_026645635.1 Caldilineaceae bacterium | reverse complement strand
GCAGCAGTTGAAGCCGAAAGCACCTCAACCACGAAGTCGGGCGCGGGAAAGCGCATCTGGTTAGGATGGAAGCTGGCTGCAGTTGCGGCGGTGAAGAAACAGATGTCTGGTTCATAGTCATTGCGCGTGAGCGAGACCATCACCTTCTCGAAACCGACCCAGCCGAGCTCGTGAACCATGACATAGGTGCTGAGCAGCCGCAGCAAGTTGCCGACGATGGCTGTGTGTTTGAACTTCGCGGGGGAGTGCACGATTTTTTCTCCGCTGATGAATTCGGCCTTCTCAGCTTCCAACATGGTTTCGATGAAGTGGGCGCGGCGCGTCGCCTCGTCAGCCACCAGGGCGTCCAGGCGCTGAGCGACCGCGGGCAGGCGCGGCAACTGAAGCAACTGCTCCAGCAGTGCGGTCTCTGCCTGCACAGCAGTGATAACGGTCATGCGGAACCTCCTCTCTGCCTTGATTGTAGCAGACAACGCCCGCCGTAAACAACACACCCGGCCTGTCACAAGACAGCGCCGGGTGTGAAAAGTACAATATGGCAGGTTGTGTTTACTGGAGCAGCGCCACCAGTTCGTCGGTGACTTCGTCGGTCTTCTCGATTACCTTGTGATCGGTAACGTCGAAAACGAATTCCTTGGTTGCGTCACCGTTCTCGCCGGCTGCAACCTGGTAATCGACCGTGATCGTGTCGCCGGGCAGATACTTCTCGGCCAGCATCCCCTCGCTCAGCGGGTCCTGAATCTGGTTCTGGATGATGCGGCGCAGCGGGCGGGCGCCGTATTCCGGGTCGTAGCCGGCCTCGGCGATGGCCAGGCGGGCGGCCGGCGTCAGTTCCAGCTTCATCTCCTGCTCGGCCATCTGCATGCGCAGCGGGCGCAGTTCCAGCTCGACGATCTGGGCGATCTCGTCGCGGCTCAAACTGCGGAAGACCATGATGCCGTCGAGGCGGTTGATGAATTCGGGCCGGAAGGTCTTCTTGAGCGCATCCATGACCTTTGCCTTCATCGCCTCATACTCGTTCTCGCGGCGCTCCTCATCCTCACGGGTGATGGCGAAGCCCAGCCCCTTGGCGCCCTGGATCAGCTTGGCGCCGATGTTGCTGGTCATCAGCAGCAGCGTGTTACGGAAGTCCACGCGGCGGCCTTTAGCGTCGCTCAAATAGCCGTCTTCCATGATCTGGAGCAGCATGTTGAACGCCTCCGGGTGCGCCTTCTCGATCTCGTCGAGCAGCACCACGCTGTAGGGGCGCCGGCGCACGGCTTCAGTCAACTGACCGCCCTCTTCGTAGCCCACATAGCCGGGAGGGGCGCCGACCAGGCGGCTGACATTGTGGCGCTCCATGAACTCGCTCATGTCGAGCTTGATCAGCGCCTCTTCGCTGCCGAACATGAATTCGGCCAGCGTCTTGGCGAGCAGGGTCTTGCCGATGCCGGTCGGCCCCAGGAACATGAAGCTGCCGATGGGACGCTTGGGATCCTTCAGCCCAGCCCGCGCCCGGCGCACCGCCTTGGCGATGGCCTTGATCGGCTCGTCCTGGCCGATGATGCGCTGGTGCATCACCCGTTCCATCTCCAGCAGCCGCTCGCGCTCTTCGCCGGCGATGCGGCTGACCGGCACGCCGGTCCACATCGCCACCACTTCGGCGATGTCTTCGGTGGTGACCTTCGGGCGGTTGGCGGTCTCGTTCCAGCCCTCGCGCAGTTCGCTGACGCGGGCCTCCAACTCAACTTCACGGTAGCGCAGGTCGATGGCGTCGTCGAAGCGCTGCATGTCCAGCGCCTGTTCCTTCTCCTTCTGGAGCTTCTTCAGGCTCATGAAGGTCTCGCGCAGGTTGGCCGCGTAGGGCGCCTTGTACATGCGCACACGGCTGCCCGCCTCGTCGATCAGGTCGATGGCCTTGTCGGGCATGAAGCGATCCGGCACGTACCGCGCGGCCAGGTTGGCGGCGGAATGGAGCGCCTCGTCGGTGATGATCAGCTTGTGGTGTTCTTCATAGCGGGCACGCACGCCCTTGAGAATTTCGATGGTCTCTTCGATGGAAGGCTCGTCCACCAGCACCGGCTGGAAGCGCCGCTCCAGCGCGGCGTCGCTCTCGATGTACTTGCGATATTCGTCGAGGGTGGTGGCGCCGATCACCTGCAGTTCGCCGCGGCTGAGCGCCGGCTTAAGGATGTTGGCGGCGTCCACGCTGCTGCCCGCCGCGCCCGCGCCGACCAGCATGTGGACTTCGTCGATGAAGAGGATCGACTGTGAGGTGATCACCTCTTCGATGACTTTCTTCAGCCGTTCCTCGAACTGGCCGCGGTACATCGTGCCGGCCACCAGGCTGCCCACGTCCAACATGAGCAAGCGGCGGTTGAGCAGCGGCTCGGGCACGTCGCCGTCGATGATGCGCTGCGCCAGCCCTTCGACAATGGCGGTTTTGCCCACGCCCGGCTCGCCCATCAGCGCCGGGTTGTTCTTCGTGCGCCGGCTGAGGATCTGGATCACGCGCTCGATCTCTTGCTGGCGACCGATGACTGGGTCCAACTTGCCTTCTTCGGCGGCGGCCGTCATGTCATAGCCAAGCTGATCCATGAGCGGCGTCTTGGATTCTTTTTTCTGCTTCTCTTTGGACTGCGCCTGGTTTTGCAGGATGTTGCGCGCGGTTTGCGTGCGCACGCGATCCAGGTTGATGCCCAGCCCGCGCAGCACGTTGACGGCGATGCCTTCTCCCTCGCGCACCAGACCCAACAGCAGATGCTCGGTGCCAATGTAGTGATGGCCCATCAGGCGGGCTTCGTCGACGGCCAGTTCGATCACCCGCTTCGTGCGCGGCGCCAGCGTAGGTTTGCCAAAGGGGGGCCGTTCGCCGCGACCGACAGTGCGTTCCACAGCGCGGATGATCTGCACCGGCTCCACGCCTAACTCGCGCAGCACCTTGACGGCAACCCCGTTTTCTTCCCGCACTAATCCCAACAGAAGATGCTCCGTACCAATGTAATTATGGTTCAGGCGGAGCGCTTCTTCCTGCGCCAGTGTCAACACACGGCGTGCGCGCTTCGTAAAACGGTCAAGTTTGTCAGACATACATCTTTCCTTGAAAGAAAAATAGCGGCCGAAAACTTACGGCAGATCGAACTGTAGCAAACGTCGAGGGTTGATGCAGTAATTCGTGTTCCTCTTTAGTTCTGGTATTGCCTGAGGTAAGGTGCATGGGCTGGCGTTGCGCCAGCAGTTGATGAAGGTTGACGTTCCTTATTGTAGCGACCGCAATATGGGTTTGTCAATTCGCAGAAAAAGATAGCTGCCACCTGACCATTTGGGTGGTTGCAGTCGGCTGGCCCGCCGGGCTGAATGCATCAAAGACGCCGACTGCCAGCCACGGGTTCCCATTCCCACACCAAAACAAACGTGCCCGGCGCCATCTAGCGACGCCGGGCACGGATACAATTTCAACCAGCATGTACACAGGTTCGGCGTGGATTGCGCCGCAGCGCACCGGCCGAAACCTTGGTCAATGGCCTCAGTCCGCCGCGGCCAACTCCAACATCTGTCCTTCGCGGCCTTCCATCATGGGCGCAATCTGCCAGTCGACTTCCTGAGCCGGCAGCGCCTGCTTCAGGCTCAGCCCCAGACGGCGCTTGTCGCCGTCGATGCGGATGATGCGTAGGTCGTAGACATCGCCCTCGCTCACAACTTCCTTCGGGTGGCTGACGCGGCGCTCGGAGAGTTCGCTGATGTGGATCAGCCCTTCGATGCCGGTGTCCACCAGGCGGGCAAAGGCGCCGAAGTTCACCAACTTGGTGATGCGGCCCTGCACAACCTGACCGACTTCGTAGGTCGTGTCGATCACTTCCCAGGGCTGCGGCGTCAGGCGGCGCAGGCTCAGGCCGATGCGGCGGCGATCGGTATCGACGCTCAGCACCTGCACCTTGATGCGCTCACCCACCTTGACGACTTCGCCCGGATGGTTGACGCGGTTCCAACTCAGCTCGCTCAGGTGGATCAGACCGTCAGCGCCGCCGAGATCGACAAAGGCGCCGAAGTCGGCGATGCTGCTGATCGCGCCCTCGATGGTGTCGCCTTCCTTGAGCGAGTCGAGCAGTTGCTCTTTCTGTTGACGCCGCCACTCGCGCATGGCCAGGCGTTCGGAGAGGATCAGCCGGTTGCGCTTGCGGTCGATATCGATGACCTTGACCATCAGGCTGCCGCCCAAAAGACCGGAGAAGCGCTCTTCGCCGCTCTCGTCGCTGTTGGCGGTAGGGGCAACACTCGTCAACTGGCTGGCCGGGACAAAGCCGCGCACCTGGCCCAACTTGACGATGACGCCGCCGCGATTGAACGACTCCACCGGGCACTCGAAGATCTGCTGATTCTGCATGAGTTCTTCGGCGCGTTCCCAATCGCGTTCGGCCAATGCCCGGCTGATGCTCAGCACTACGTTGCCGTCGCGATCCTCGCGCATCACGTAGACCGGCACCTCATCGCCGACATTGAACATGTCCAGGGCATCGCCCAGCCGCTCAAACTCACGGCCAGAGACTACGCCCTCCGACTTGAAGCCGATATCGACCAGCACTTCATTCGGGCGCATTTCCACGATCGTGCCGGTGCGAATCTCGCCGCTTGTCGGCTCCTGCAGCGAACGCTCAATTTCCGCCAGCAGGGCGGTCATGGGATGCTCGCTGATGTCGCCGTTCAGCCAATTGTCGCCATCCACTATGATGGTTGCTCGAACATCATTCATACAGCTAACACTTCCTCCAGAAAAGATAAGAACCTATATCGTCGCCGTGCGACGAAACGTACACCAATGAATTTTGATCGGGCGGTTGCGCTGCATTCCCGAACAAACAACAGCTCAGACCTACTCGTCCAGCCGGGCGATGATTTCAATCTCGACCAGGCCGCCCTTGGGCAATGCCGCCACCTGCACCGTGCTGCGCGCCGGCGGTTCGTGGCGGAAGACTTCCGCATAGAGCGCGTTGACCGTGGCAAAATCTGCCATGTCGGCCAGGAATATCGTCGTCTTCACCACGTTGGCGACGCTGCCGCCAGCAGTGGCCAGCACCGCCTGCAGGTTGGTCAGCGCTTGGCGCGTCTGCGCCTCGATGCCGTCAACCAGATTGCCGGTCGCCGGGTCCAAACCCAGTTGACCGGATGCAAAGAGTAGATTGCCAGAACGGATTGCTTGCGAGTACGGGCCGATGGCCGCAGGCGCGTTTGGAGTGCTAATGACAGTGCGTTTATTCATGAGTGATTGAGAAAGGAGAACGAAAGATTGCAGAGGCAGTGCAGCATGGCTGCACGGAGAGAGCATTTGGGTGCACTACAACTGCGGGACAAATCTTCAACAGACGAAACCTACTTTACCAAAAGTTATGTCCTTCAGTCTACCTGTACATCTCCATATCTCCAAATTGCTCGGGGAGAAAAATGAATAAATGGTGAGATTTCGGTGCTTCCTATTCCGGCACCAGCGGCAGGCTGCGCCGCATGATCTCGTAGTTCTCCAGCGCACGCCCGGCGCCCAGCGCCACACAGGCGATGGGGTTCTCGGCCACGTAGGCGGGCACGCCGGTCTCCTGTGTCAGCAACTGGGCGATGTTGCGCAACTGCGCGCTGCCGCCGGTGAGCACCATGCCGCGGTCGATGATGTCCGCAGCCAGTTCGGGCGGCGTCTTCTCCAACGTGGCGCGCACGGTGCTGACGACAGCCTGCAGTGGCTCTTGCAGCGCCTCGGTCACTTCACTGCTGGTGATCTGGATGATCTTGGGCAGCCCGGTCACCTGGTCGCGCCCGCGCACTTCCATGCGCCGCTCATCTTCCATCGGCAGCGCGCTGCCAATGGCGATCTTGATCTCTTCAGCGGTCTGCTCGCCGATCAGGAGGTTATATTTCTTGCGGATGTAGTTGATGATCGCCTCGTCGAAGCGGTTGCCGCCGATGCGCACGCTGCTCCAGACGACGATATCGTACATCGACACCACGGCTGCCTCGGTCGTGCCGCCGCCCATGTCCACCACCATGTTGCCGGTGGGTGTGCCGATGGGCAGACCCGCGCCATAGGCAGCGGCAAGCGGCTCAGGAATCAGATAAGCCGCGCCGGCGCCGGCCTGCATGGCCGCATCGTGCACGGCGCGCTCTTCGACGCTGGTGACGCCGCGCGGGGTGGAGATCATCACCTTGGGGCGAAAGAGCGGGCGGAAAAGCGGGCTGGAACTGCCGGAGACCGTCTCGATCAAGTAGCGCAGCATCGCCTCTGTCACCACGAAGTCGGCGATCACGCCGTCGCGGATGGGGCGGGCGACTTCGATGCTCTCCGGGGTGCGCCCCAGCATGTCGTAGGCTTCATGGCCCACCGCCACCATCGTGTTGTCGCGCACGCGGATGGCGACGACCGACGGTTCGTGCATGACGATGCCGCGTCCTTTGACATGTACGAGGACGTTCACCGTCCCTAAATCGATGCCGATGTGTTTCCCGAACATTCAATCCTGCGTACTGAGCTATTTGTGTGACATAACAAGTCGACAACATTGCCATTATACTTGGCGCGCGAGTTCACCCCAAATCATTACCGGTCAGTCGACCGGATCGACGGCGCGTGTTGCGCGGCAGATTGGGCAGTGTTCCCCCGGCAGTTGGAAGGCAGCGCTCGAATTTTCCGATGCGCAATAAACAAAAACAGGGCGCCGGTCATCGCCAGCGCCCTGTCCGAGCCTAGATGCGAAGCGCTACTGCTTCCCCTCGTAAGATAGTCCCTCGGCGTGACGGCGCCCCTGGTGTCGCCGCGCCACCTTGAGCCGCAGATTGCTGCGGCGCATGGCTGCCTCCAGCACAGGACGCTGCGTCGGCTGCGGGTTCTCGGCCAGCATCTTCTCGGTGCGGGCCAAGGCCGCCTGGGCGCGCTCCGCATCGATTTCGTCCGAAGCCTCAGCCGTGTCCGCCAGGATCGTGACTTTGTCCGGGCGCACCTCGACCACGCCGCCGCTCACCGCGATGAACTGCGTTTCGTTGCCCTTGTGCAGGATGATCTCGCCGATGTCCAAGGTCGACAGCAACGGTGCATGGCCATGCAAGATGCCCATCTGCCCCAGCGAACCGGGCAGCGTCACCATGTCCACACTGTCGCTCAACAGCAGGCGCTCCGGCGTGACAATATCTACGACGATGGTATTGGCCATTCGCTGACACTCCTTTCAATTGTCGCTCGCCAAACAACAGTCAACAGCCAGCAGCCATTAACAATTGGCGATTGACAATCTACAATCGATTAGCCGCCGGCGCGCATCTTGGCTGCGGTCTCGACCACTTCCTCGATGCTGCCGACCATGTAGAAAGCCTGCTCGGGCAGGTCGTCGTGCTTGCCGTCCAGGATCTCGCGGAAACCGCGCACTGTGTCTTCGATCTTGACGTAGCGGCCATCGCGGCCCGTGAACTGGGCGGCCACGAACATCGGCTGGGTCAAGAAGCGCTGAATCTTGCGCGAGCGGGCGACGATCAGCTTGTCATCTTCGCTCAGCTCTTCCACGCCCAGAATGGCGATGATGTCCTGCAGGTCCTTGTAACGCTGCAAGGTCTGCTGCACCTGGCGGGCGACGTTGTAGTGCTCCACGCCGACGATCAGCGGATCCAGAATGCGGCTGGTGGAACCCAGCGGGTCCACCGCCGGGAAGAGACCCTGGTCAGCCAGCGAGCGCTGCAAGGTGATCGTGGCGTCGATGTGGGCGAAGGTGGTGGCCGGCGCCGGGTCGGTGTAGTCGTCGGCGGGCACGTACACGGCCTGCATCGACGTGATGGAGCCAACCTTGGTCGAGGTGATGCGCTCCTGCAAGTCGCCCATGTCGGTGCCCAGGGTCGGCGCGTAGCCCACGGCGCTGGGGAGACGGCCCAACAGCGAGGAGACCTCGGAGCCGGCCTGCACGAAGCGGAAGATGTTGTCGATGAAGAGCAGCACGTCGCGGCCTTCGTCGCGGAAGTACTCGGCCATCGTGACGCCGGTCAGTCCTACGCGCAGGCGCGCGCCGGGCGGCTCGTTCATCTGGCCGAAGACCATCACCGTGGAGTTGATGACGCCCGACTCGATCATCTCGCGCATGAGGTCGTTGCCCTCACGGCTGCGCTCGCCTACGCCGGCGAAGACCGAGTAGCCGCTGTGGAACTCGGCCACGTTGTGGATGAGTTCCTGGATGACCACCGTCTTGCCTACGCCGGCGCCGCCAAAGATGCCCGTTTTGCCGCCGCGGGTGAAGGGTGCAATCAGGTCGATGACCTTGACGCCCGTCTCGAACATCTCCGCCTGCGTGCTCTGTTCGGCGAAGGAGGGCGCGGTGCGGTGGATGGGGTACTTGGTCTCCGAAACCACCTCCCCCTTGCCGTCGATCGGGTCGCCGGTGACGTTGAAAAGACGCCCCAACGTGGACGGGCCGACCGGCACCAGGATCGGCTGGCCGATGGAGACTGCCTCCATGCCGCGCCGCACGCCGTCGCTGCTGCCCATCGCCACCGTGCGCACCACGTTGTCGCCGATCTGCTGCTCGACCTCAAGGGTGAGCAGGGCGCCGTCGTCCATCGTAATGGTGATGGCGTCGTAAATCTCGGGCAGATTACCTTCTGGGAAAGCCACGTCGATGACGGGGCCGATCACACTTTCGACTGTACCAATCAGCTTTTCAGGCACAGGAACCTCCTTCAAAGAAAACGGCCAATGGTTGGCAGGTCAGTTTCCACTATTTTCCAGTGCGGCGGCGCCGCCCACGATATCCATCAGTTCGCTGGTGATGCCCGACTGACGCGCCTTGTTGTAGGTAAGGGTCAAGTCGTCGATCAGCTCACCGGCTGCATCGGTGGCATTGCGCATCGCCACCATGCGCGCCGAATGCTCGCTGGCCAGCGATTCGTAGATCGCCTGCAGCACCTGCACTTCGGTGAAGCCGTAAAGCACCCGCGTCAGCACTGCTTCGGGCGAAGGCTCGAAGATGTATTCCGGCGCCATATTGCCCGAAGCCTCCGCCGGCTCGATCGGCAACAGCTTGCCGACATGCGGCTCCTGCCGGATCGTGTTCACGAAGTCGGTGTAGACCATGTAGACTTCATCCACGCGACCGGCCAGGAAATCGTCGATCAGAATCCGCACAATCGGCGCGATGTCGTAGGTCGTCGGCGAGTCGGGCATGGCGGTGAACTCGGCGCGGATCACCGGGTCGTAGCGCAGCAGCCACTCGCGCGCCTTCTTGCCGACCGTCACCACTGTCACTTCGGCGCCAGCGGCGCGCTTTTCACGCATCAGTTGGGCACAGCGGCGAATCACGTTGCCGTTGAAACCGCCAGCAAGCCCTCGGTCAGCCGTCACCAGCAGAATGCCGACCCGCTTGACCGGGCGCGGCCGGATCAATGGATTCAACTCATGCTCTGTGCTGCTCAGGCGCGCAATGTACGCCAGCACTTCGCGCGCTTGCGTCGCATAGGCGCGTGTGGCCAGCACCTGCTGTTGCGCCTTGCGCATTTTGGCCGCAGAAACGGCCTCCATGGCTTTGGTCACCTGCGCTATGTTTTTGACCGAACGGATGCGCCGTCGGATTTCACGCGTTAAATTTGCCAAGGTACGCTCTCCCCTCCGTTTTTTCGAGGGGGTGAAGGAGAGACTAAGAGATTAAGAGATTAAGAGATTAGAGATTTTGTCAACAGTGCTTCCGCTTCAAGGGGAAGTATTGCGCCGACAAATCTCACAATCTCGCAATCTCACAATCTCACAATCTCTTTTCACCGGTTCTTCATTGCGGCGGCTGCCAGGTCTTGTTGAAATCGTCGATCGCCACGCTGAGCGAGTCGATGATCTCCGACGGTAAGTCCTTGGTGCGCAGGATCGACTGGCCAATCTCAGGCCGATTCGCATCCATGAAGGCGTGCATGTCCGCTTCCCACTGCTTGACATACTGCACCGGCACCTGATCCAGCTTGCCTGCACCCGCCGACCACAGGCTCATCACCTGCTTGTCGAGACCCATCGGCACGTACTGCGGCTGCTTGAGCAGCTCGGTGAGCCGGCGCCCGCGATCCAGTTGGCGCTGCGTCGCCGGATCCAGGTCGGAGCCGAACTGGGCGAAGGCAGCCAACTCGCGGAACTGGCTGAGTTCCAATTTGAGGCGCCCCGCCACCTTCTTCATGGCCTTGGTCTGCGCCGAACCACCCACGCGGCTCACGGAGATGCCGATGTTCAGCGCCGGGCGAATACCGGCGTAGAAAAGGTCGGATTCCAGGAAGATCTGGCCGTCGGTAATGGAGATGACGTTGGTCGGAATGTAGGCGGAGACGTCGCCGGCCTGCGTCTCGATCACGGGCAGCGCGGTGAGGCTGCCGCCGCCGAACTCGTCAGACATGCGTGCGGCGCGCTCCAGGAGGCGGCTGTGCAGGTAGAAGACGTCGCCGGGATAGGCTTCACGGCCCGGCGGGCGGCGAAGCAGCAGCGACACCTGGCGATAGGCCTGGGCGTGCTTGGAAAGATCGTCGTAGACGATCAGCGCGTCCTTGCCATTCTCCATGAATTCTTCGCCGATGGCGCAGCCGGCAAAGGGCGCCAGGTACTGGAGCGCCGCCGGGTCGGAGGCCGCCGCGCTGACGACGATGGTGTAATCCATCGCGCCGTACTTTTCCAGGATGCCCACCACCTGGGCGACCGACGACTGCTTCTGGCCGATGGCCACATAGATGCAGATCAGGTCCTTGCCCTTCTGGTTGATGATGGTGTCGATGGCGATGGCCGTCTTGCCGGTCTGGCGGTCGCCAATGATCAGCTCGCGTTGGCCGCGACCGATGGGAATCAGCGCGTCGATGGCCGTGATGCCGGTGGCGACAGGCGTGTTCACCGGCTGGCGCTTGATCACGCCAGGCGCAATGCGCTCGACCGGGCGAAACTTGTCCGACTGAATCGGGCCTTTGCCGTCGATGGGCTGGCCGACCGCGTTGACCACGCGCCCGATCATGGCGTCACCGACGGGCACCGAAGCGATGCGCCCGGTGCGCTGCACCAAGGCTCCTTCTTCGATGTGCTGGTACTCGCCCATGCAGATCACGCCGACGTTCTCAGCGGTCAGGTTGAGGGCAATGCCCACGACGCCCGACTTGGGAAATTCGACCAGCTCGCCAGCCATGACGCTGGATAGCCCGGAAACCAGGGCGATGCCGTCGCCAATCTCGAATACCTCACCGACATCGATCTGGCTTGGGGCGGGCTTGTAATTGAGAATCTGTTGCTTCAGCAACGCTGTGATATCTTCAGTGCGCACAGCCATTGTGAGTCATCCTCCTAGCGGACCACCGCAGCAATCGACTCGCGTAAGGTTGCCAGCCGGGTGGCGACAGAGTTGTCCACCAGGCGATCACCCACCCGCACGCGCAGACCACCCATGAGCGAGGGATCCACGGTGAAGGTGAAGGTAAGCCCTTCGCCGTTTTCGGCGATCAGGCGCTTGCGAATCTTGTCCTTGTCATCAGCCGATAACTCGACGGCGCTGGAAATCTCAGCTTTGAGCGCGGCAGACTGCGGGCCTTGGAGGGCGTGCGCAACGCGACCGGCTACATCGTCGAGCAGAGTCAGGTCACC
>JAPKMV010000519.1 GCA_026645635.1 Caldilineaceae bacterium | reverse complement strand
GACCGCGGATTTGGCGGATTAGGCGGATTGTAGAAAATCCGCGCAAATCCGCCTCATCCGCCAAATCCGCGGTCTATCGCCCCTTCCATGTCCACCGGAATGTCCGCCCGCCAGCGCGCGTCCGAGAGCATCTTCGACTTGTCCACGCGGTCGGCGTAGCGCGCGGCGATGTCGAGCACCTCGCGGAGCAGCCCATCGCTCAGCCGCACCGGGTTCAGGCCAAGGCGCAGGAAGCCTTCGTTGTGGATCACCAGATCGTTGGCGGGCGCTTCGTGGCGCGGGTTCACATAGTGACGCACCTCCGCGCCGGTGAGCCGCGCCACCAGATGCGCCAGGTCGATGACGCGGTGGGTCTCCGTCGCCTGGTTGAAGATTTTCACCCGCTCGCCCCGCGCCGGCGGGTTGGCGATGGCCAGCGCCACGCAGCGCACGGTGTCACAGATGTGGATGAAGGCACGCGTCTGACCGCCTGCGCCGTAGACCGTGAGCGGATGGCCTACCGCAGCCTGCACCAGAAAGCGGTTGAGCACCGTGCCGTAGTCGCCTTCGTAGTCGAAGCGGTTGATCAGCGCCGGGTGCAGCAGCGTCTCCGGTGTGTTCGTGCCCCAGACGATGCCCTGGTGCAGGTCGGTGATGCGCAGATCGTCGTTCTTGTTGTAGAAGGCAAAGAGCAGCGCGTCGAGGGTCTTGGTCATGTGGTAGATGCTGCCGGGGTTGGGCGGGTAGGGAATCTGCAGCGGAACATCCGCGCCGTCCACCGCCACCTTAATGTCCAGATAGCCCTCCGGCACCGCCATCCCCGCCGTGCCGTAGCCATAGACGCCCATCGTCCCCAGGTGCACCAGGTGGACGTCCAGCCCGCTTTCGACGATGGCGCAGAGCACATTGTGGGTGGCGTTAATGTTGTTGTCCACCGTGTAGCGCTTGTGGCGCGGGGACTTCATCGAATAGGGCGCGGCTCGCTGTTCGGCGAAATGGACGATGGCGAGCGGCGCCACCCGCGTGATCAGCCGCACCAGCTCGTCGTACTGCGTGGCCACATCCAGCTCGACGAACTCGATGCGGCCACTGCCCAACGCCTGCCACGCGGCCAGCCGCACCGCCATCGGCTGGATTGGCGTGAGCGACTGGCAGCCCAGTTCCTCGTCGATCTTGCGCCGCGACAGGTTGTCGACAATCACCACTTCGTAGCCCGCCTGGGAGAGATAGAGGCTCGTCGGCCAGCCGCAAAAGCCGTCGCCGCCCAATACAATGATGCGTTCGCCACCCGGCATGATAGAATCCACTTTCCAAGTGTGTATTTTGTCGGTTGAAGCAGGCTCTGCGGTCGAGCCGCTGCCTCCACAGAGCATACCTGACCTGTCCCAACGCGGCAATTCTGCCCGCAATCACGGTTCCGTTGCCCAGCCAGACAAACACTTCACAATTCATAGTTCACCATTCACAATTCCTACTTCAACACTGCCCACTCCCAGCCATGCCCACACCATTGCGCATCGCGATCTTCACCGAAACCTTCCTCCCCAACGTCGACGGTGTGGTGACGATCCTCTGCCTCATGCTCCAGCGCCTGGCTGAGTTGGGCCATCGCGTCGTGCTGTTCGGGCCGCCGGGTGGACCCGCCACCTACGCCGGCGCCGAGATCGTCGGGGTCGGCGGCCCGCGCCTGCCCTTCTACCCGGAGCTGCGCCTCAACCTTGCGCGCCGCGCCACCTGGCAGCAGGTGCGCGCCTTCCAGCCCGATCTCGTTCACGCGGTCAACCCGGTGGCGCTGGGAGCCGTCGGCATGGCCTTTGCCCGCCAGTTGCGCACACCGGTGCTCGCCTCCTTCCACACCCATCTGCCCCAGTACGCCGCCCACTACGGCGCGGGGCTGCTGGCGCCGCTGGTCTGGCGCTATCTGCGTAGCCTACACAACCGCGCCGCGGTCAACCTCTGCTCCTCCTCCACCCTGCGCGACGAGCTGCGCAGCCAGGGCTTCCGCCGGGTGCGCTGGTGGCAGCGCGGCGTCGACACCGTGCGCTTCTCGCCTGGGCCGGCGGATGCGGCCATGCGCGCCCGCCTGACCGACGGCCACCCCGACGACTTCCTGCTGCTCAACGTGGGACGGCAGGCGCCGGAGAAGCGACTGGACTTGCTGCGCGACCATCTCTTCCCCAACCCCGGCTTGCGCCTGGCGCTGATCGGCGGCGGGCCGGGGCACGACGCGCTCACACGCCACTTCCGCGGCACGCCCACCGTGCTGCCTGGCTATCTGCGCGGCGAGGAACTGGTGAACGCCTACCGTAGCGCCGACGCCTTCATCTTTCCCTCCACCACCGAAACCTTTGGCCTGGTGGCGCTGGAGGCGATGGCCTGTGGCCTGCCCGTGATTGCGGCCCGCACCGGCGGCGTGCTCGACACGGTCATCGACGGCGTCAACGGCCTCTATTACGACCCCGCCCACCCTGCGCAGATGCGGCCGCTGGTCGACCTGCTCCGCACCCAGCCGGCGCTGCGCGCGACATTAGCCGCCGCCGCAATCCGCCACGCGCAAACTCGTTCCTGGCGTGCTACAATGGATCAACTGGTAGAATACTATTACTGTGCGCAGCGCGTCTTCCGGCTCAACGCGCGGCCCAGGCATATGAGTATCGACAGACGAGGAGACCGATGAAAGCCCTGACCATTTTTCGCCACGCCAAAGCCGAACGGCCAGAAGAGTATCCGCAGGACTTCGACCGCCCACTGACGCCGCGCGGGCGCAAAGACGCCGAGCGTATGGGCGTCGTCATCTCCGGCCTGGCGCCGGCCGTGGACTGCATCCTCAGTTCGTCGGCTGTCCGCGCCGCGCAGACCGCCAGCCACCTGGTTGCCGTGCTCGACTATGCCGGCGCGCCCACCTGGGCTGCCGATGCCTATCTGGCCCCGCCGGAAACCCTAATGGAGATTCTGCGCGGTGCACCGAAAGACACCGAGCACGTTGTCCTCATCGGCCACAACCCCGGCATGGAGGAGTTGGCCGCGTTGCTCTGCACGGGGGCCAGCAACGGCGCCATCCTGCGTCTGCCCACGGCCGGCATCGCCCATCTGCTGCTCGACATTGGCCGATGGCAGCAACTGCGCGCCGGCGGCGCCGAGTTGCGCCTGCTGGCCGCGCCCAAGCTGCTGCCCCCGCGCCTGGGTTAGCAAGTTGTGAAAGGATTCATCCATGTTCAAAACCATCATTGTACCCGTCGATGGCTCCACCGGCTCCGAGCGCATCCTGCTCTTCGCCGAACATATCGCACGCCACAACCAGGCGCAGGTGATCGTCGTCCATGCCTACGCCGCACCCACCGCCTACGCCTGGACCGACGGCTACGAGCTGCTGCTCAAGCAGTTGGAGTCCATCGCCGGCGAAGTCGTGCAGGACGCGGTGGACGCGCTGCGCACGGCCGGCGTCACTGCCAGCGGCGATGTGCGCCAGGGCGACCCGGTGACCGCCATCCTCGACGCCGTGCGCATCCACGAGGCCGACCTGATCGTCATGGGCAGCCGCGCCCAGAAGATCGACAACATGGCCGAAGCGCTCCTGGGCAGCGTCAGTTCCGCCGTGCTCCTGCGCACCTACTGCCCGGTGTTGATCGTGCCGTAGGCCGGGCGCCATGATGAAAATCCTCATCACCGGCGGGACGGGCTTTCTGGGCAGCCA
>JAPKMV010000518.1 GCA_026645635.1 Caldilineaceae bacterium | reverse complement strand
CAGATCGCGCCGGGCGGCGCAGCAAAGGCCTGACGATAAAGATCGATCGCCTCCGCATCTATGTTTCTATGCTGAAAGTGCAGAAAGTACTGGGTTTCCTTGTTTTTCGGACTGGCCAGGCGGACGCGATGAGGCACGATCTGCGGATGCTCCATGAGCAATTGATACCACCAGGACGTCCCACTCTTGGGCGCGCCTAACCCCACGAAGTCGGGTGGTCTGACTTGCCAACCATGCGATGGAGGGGGCGCGAGATTTGCTGAGCGAAAGGAATGTGCCATTGGCTGACAGATTGCGGGTTGGGTTTGCATCTGCCTGGGCCGGAGGTAGTGGATAGCTCTGCGCAGCTTGCGGGCGACCCGAGGCAGGACGGGCAACTTCGCCAGCATCTGGCCCGTGCGCGCCGCCATGCGCGCACCTATGTCGGTGCGCACATACCCTGAGCGCAGCCGCTGCCACCACCAACCCAGCGTCCCCTTCTGCGTCGCCTCTACCTGCAGACGCTGCATCTGCTCGTCAAAGCTCGCCGCAACCGGCTGGCCTTGCAGCCATGCCAGATAAGAGTCGTAGGCAGTGAAGAGTATCTCTGCGGCATCGTCGCGGAGCCGGCGATGTTGGTCGCTTTGCAGCAACCCCTTGGCGGTATGATGAAACACGACCCGCTCCCGGCTGGCCGCGACATGATGGTAGATCAGGTCGCCGTAAACGCCGCCGATCCAATCGTGGAGCTGTCGCTGGTTGGAGCGGAACAAGCGATGGATCGGCAGTCCATGCGCCTCAGCCACCCAGGTGAAGTGGGACAAGGTATCGGTTTTCTCTGGCGCATGTGTGTTATCGAAGTCAAAGCGAAGCTGGTGTCGCTCGATAAACTCGACCGTTGTACAAAGACAGCTGGCATGGACATGGGGACGAATGACGGGCGCCATCATGTCGCGCCAAACGCCCGCCAAGGCTGCGCCCTCGTCCAGTTTTGTCAGTAATTCGGTCAGCCACCCTGTCCGCAAGGGGTGCGCATCGCTGTCCAGGGCCACGATGTAGTGCGCGCCCTCTTGCCGGGCCAGATGATAGAGCCGCTGCAACGGGGTGCGGTGAGGGTGGTGTAACTTCTCGTAGGTGGCAGCCGAAAGCAGGGTCAAATGCGGCTGCGCCAGGAGCCAGGCATCCAGTTCGGGATCGCCGATGCGGTTGTTCCAGACATAAATGTGGTACGCTGGATATTCCGTTAGCGCGGCAACGCGTTCGAGGCAAAGGCGGATCCAGCGGTCATCGCGGGACGACTGACCGCCGTTGACGATCAGAATGGCTGCTTTCTGGTACTTTCTATCTGAGTTCATTGCTTTCCCATCCCAGTGCCCCGCCCCGCCTTCTGCATCTGTGCCCGCCAGGACGCGGCGTAGCGCCCGTCCTGCGTCGCCAACCCAGCGGGGGAATGATCACAGGATTGTCTGCGAGTTATGCCAGGGACGGGGCGCAGCAGATGGAAATGCCAGCTCCGACCGCCCGTGTCGCCAGCTCAGGTTGAGATTGCTGAAGGGGTCGCTGGTGGCAAACGCGCCCCACTTGGCCCGCAGATAACCGGTCTCGCGCTGGAGCCGGGCCTGTTTTTCCGGCGAATCCTCCGCGCCGCGGCTGGCTGAGCCGAGATGCACCAGTTCGGCAAAAGGTGTGCAAAGCAGCCAGTAGCCAGCGGCGCGCAGTTTCAGGCAAAGATCGATGTCGTTGTAGGCGACCGCCAACTGCTCGTCGAAGCCGCCAACCTGTTGGAATGGTTCGCGGCGCAGCACCAGGCAGGCGCCGGTCAGCGCGGCCACGTTGCGTATCTCTTGCAAGGCAAAGGCCGAGGGCGCGGCGCTGCCCGGCAGTTGGTGCAGCGCCGGCCGACCAATCACGCCCGTACCCAAGATGATACCCGCCTGCTGCACCCGGCCATCCCCATAACGCAGCAGCGGCCCAACTGCGCCGATCTCTGGCCGCAGCGCCTGGCTCACCAATTCAGCCAGCCAACCAGCTTGCGTGATCACGACATCGTTGTTCAGGAAACAGAGCACCTCGCCCTGGGCCACCCCTGCTGCAACGTTGTTGAGCGTTGCATAGTTGAATGGTCCCGCCTGACGCAACACCTGGCAATCTGGTAGTTGGTTCAGTTCCTCCAGGTAAGCGAGCGTGTCCGGCTCTCGACTATCGTTGTCCACAACGATCAGTTCCACCGCCGGGTAGTCAGTCACTTCCCGCACACCGGTCACAGCTACCCGCAACAGATCCAGCCGGTCGCGGGTAGGGATGATGACGCTGACCAGGGGCGGCGGATCGGGCAGGCTGTAACGCACCCGATGCCGAAAAGGGCGCGCCGAGATCGCCGTCACCTCTGCGTCCACCTCCCGCCGCGCCAGGCAATCGGCAACCACCTGGTGCGAGGCCGCGATGGTGGCAGCCCGGCTGTGCTGCCCGCGCCCCAGCGACGCAGGATGGATGCGCCAGTGATAGAGCACGTGGGGAATGTGGTGGATCGCCGCCGCCGGGACGCGTTCGCTGACGCGCAGCAGCAGGTCGTGATCCTGTGCGCCCTCCAGCCCGACGCGCAGCCCGCCGACACTGCGCACCAGTTCCGTGCGCATGACCGTCAAGTGGTTGATGTAGTTGTGGGCGCGCAGCAGGTCGGGACTCCACCCCGGCTTGAAGGAAGGGTTGCTGCGCCGTCCACGTTCGTCGCAGCGGTCGGCGTCGCTGTAAAGAATAGCCGCGTCAGGGCATTCGATGATTGCTGCGGCCACCAGGTAGAGCGCGTGCTCGGTCAGCAGGTCATCATGGTCAAGGAAAGCGACGAACTGACCTGCAGCCACAGCCAGCGCGCTGTTGGTAGCTGCGACAACATGGCCGTTGGTCGGACGGTAGATGACCTTGATGCGTGAATCACGGCCCGCATATTCCGCGAGGATGGCCCGCATCTGGGGATCGGTCGAGGCGTCGTCGGCAATACACAGTTCCCAGTGCGGGTAAAGCTGGGCCAAAACCGAATCCAGACAGGCGCGCAGCCAGACGGGGCGGCTGTTGTAGACTGGCAGCAGCACGGAGATCAACGGCGGGGCAGTCCACGTTGCCATCTCTGCGGCGATCTGCTGGCGATCTTGATCGGTTAGGCGGTGGGCGGCCAGCCAGGCCGCATAGGAAGGGCCGCGCCTGCCTGCGGCCACGCGACGCAGCAGCCCCCCCACACCTTCGCGGCGCAGTAGCCGCCAGAGACGTTCACTACGCTGCCGGAGCCAGACCATCAGCCTTGCTCCCTGGTCAGCGGCTGGGCCATCTGCCCTGCCTGGAAGAGCGCGGCGATGGTGGCTGTTGCGGCAGCCGCCCGGTCGCGCACCGTTGCGTCATCCTCGGCGGGCAAGGGCGGCGGCGTCCGCCCATCCGCAGTCGCGGCCAACAGTGCAGTAAAATAAGGCCCGTAGATGCGCCGGCGCCGGCCAAAGGGGAGCTTGCGCGAGCGGTTGACCGCGTCGTTGTGGTAGCGCCGGCGCAGCCCCGCATAACCGGCGCGCACGGCGCGATACCATTTCCCCCACAGCCCGCTGAGTCCCTTTTCCGCGTCGTGCCAGTTGCGCTTGGCGATGAAACTCAACCCGCCGAGATGATGCAGGGTGGGTGAAGCGAGCACGGCCAGCGCCCCGCCGCGCTGTTGCAGCGCCAGGTTGAGCACCTTGCC
>JAPKMV010000517.1 GCA_026645635.1 Caldilineaceae bacterium | reverse complement strand
AGAAGTCGATGTTCACGATGGCGAACATGCGCACCGGCAGCGAGGAGGAACAGAAACGCCGCGCCAATGACGTGCAACTGCTCATGCTCAACCCCTACTTCCTCACGCGTTCGCTGGCGGTCTTCCTCTGGGAAGTGGGGCGCGAACTGTGGGAAGCCTGGCAGCAGAAGCGCAAAGATGTGCAGCCGCGCCTCAACCGGCTGGAGCATGGCTACCCCTTTCTGCGCGCCGCCATGTGCACCCTCATGCGCGACATCTCCGCCAACATCGCCATCCTGGACATGATGCGCGGCGCGCCGTCGATCTACATGCTCTACCTGGGCTACGATGAGGTGGCGCACCACTCCGGCCCCTGGACCAGCGACGCCTTCGGCGATCTCAAGCGGCTGGACAAGACCCTGGCTCGCCTGCGCCGCGTGATCCACGAGAAGACGCCGCGCGCCTACGACCTGATCATTCTTTCCGACCACGGCCAGTCCTTTGGGCCGACCTTCTTGCAGCGCTACGGGCTGAGCATCAAGGAGTTCATCGAGCAGCAGTTGCCCAAAGAAGTGAGCGTCGCCCAAGCTATCGGCGGCGACACCGGCGTCAACGGCTTGCAGGGCGTGGCGGGTGAGCTGGCCAACATGCAGCAAGCAAACACCGGCAGTGCCGTCAGCCGCGCCGTGGCCAAACAGGGGCAGAAGCTGGCCGAGCAGGGTGTCAAGGCCGGTGACGAGGTGGCTGCGGACAAGCCTGCGTCGGTGACGGCCTACGGCAGCGGCAACGCGGCGCAGGTCTACTTCGACCTCTTCCCGCGTAAGATCAAGATGAGCGAGTTAAACGCCGCCTACCCGAACATGATCGACGCGCTGGTGCAGCACGAGGGCATCGGCATGGTGGTTGGCTACGCCGACGACATGACGGCGGTGGCGATCGGCAAGGGTGGGCAGCGCAACCTGCACACCGGTGAAGTGGTGGGCAGTGACCCGGTCGCGCCCTATGCCCGCAGCGAAGGCCCCGGCGCCGGTTCGCTGGAGAAGCGCGTCTGGCAACTCAAACGAGTGATGGACTTCCCCAACGCGGGCGATTTGTGGCTGATCAGCACCGTCTATCCCGACGGCACGGTGGCGGCGCTGGAGGAATTGGTCGGCAACCACGGCGGGCTGGGCGGCGAGCAGACCGACGCCTTTGTCTTCCACCCGGCGGACATGGACGTGCCCGAAACGCGCAACGCCATCGACGTCTTCCACATCCTCAACAATCATCGCGGGAAGCCGGTTGCCGCGCCAGCCCCCATCGTTGCCGAGGAGAAGGTGGCGGATTGGGCGCCGGGCAACTTGCTCAAAGGCATCGGCCAGGTCGGGAAGTGGGTTGGCGCCGCCCTGCGCTGCATGGTGCTCGACCGCGAAGCCTACGCCGAGGTGGTCAAAGATCCCTATATGACCGGCCCGGCATTGTTAATCGGGTTGCTTTCTATCCTCATGACTTCGCTTGTGCGCGGCGACGCCTACGACGGGCGGGCACTGCTGGCGGCATTCGTTTTCTGGACGGTGGCGGTGCTGCTGGTCTTTGCCGGCGGCTGGGTGCTCACCAAACAGGGTTCGTTCACCAAGACGCTGCGCGCCCTGGGCTTTGCACACACGGTCTATCTGCTCACGGTCTTTGCGTTCCTGCCGGGCTTCAGCACAGCGATCAATTTTGCAGTCCTGCTCTGGGGTTTCCTCTGCGTCTGGATGGGGGCGGCGACGGCGCACCAAACCAAGGGCTGGCGCACGCTGGTGCTGCCGCTGGTGGTGCTGCTCGTTTACGTGATCGGCACAGCAGTCGTTGGCATCCTCCTGGCGGGGGCGGAATTCACCTTCCAGGCGGTGCTGGGAGAAATCGGCCTGTGATTGTGGATTCGGCAGAAAATGGGAAGAGAATGCGAACATGTTTGATGCGTTATTGAGGTTCGGGCTTGTTGCCATTCTGACCATTGGCGCCTACTGGCTGACGCGGCTGCTGCTGGCGCGCTTTGCCCTGCCGCTGCTGCGCCGCAGTCGCCCCAACTGGGCCACGCCCGTCGAACGCAGCCGGCTGCCGATGCTGACCGCGCTGCTGGTGGCGGTGATCACGTTGGGGCTGGCGGCCAGCATCCTGACCGACGCCTATCCGCAGATCAACAACCTGGTGCGGATTCTCGACACGGCGGTCGGGATCGGAGTCATTACCCTCCTTTTAGCGACCGCCGCTTCGGTCGCACTGGTCATCTATGAGAAACTGCCGCTGGCAAAGGATGTGCCGCTGCGCGGTTTCGTGCAGCTCGTGCAGGGTGGTCTCTATCTGATCGGCGCGCTGATGATCGTGGCGGTTTTCCTGGGTGTGCCGGCCATCTACTCGTTCACGGCGCTGGCGGCGATCTTTGCCGCGCTCAGCTTCGTCTTTCAAGACCCGATCATGGGTTTCGTCGCCGGCATCCAACTGGCGGCGAACAAGATGGTGGCCATCGGCGACTGGATCGAAGTGCCGCAGTACGGCGCCAACGGTGCGGTGCAGGAAATCCTGATGTCCACAGTCAAGGTGCAAAACTGGGACAACACGGTCACGAGTGTGCCGACGCGCTCGCTGATCAGCGAGTCGTTCAAGAACTGGCGCCCCATGCAGGTGAGCGGCGGGCGGCGCATGCAGCGCACGGTGATGCTGGACGTCTTCTCCGTGCGGCTGCTGACGCCCGACCTGCTGGCGCGCTATCCTGTCCTGGCTGAGACGCAGCGGCAGATTGCCGCCGGTGACTTGGATGGCAGCAGCCTGGTGGCCGACGCAGCCGGGCAGCCCACCAATCTGGGTCTCTACCGCGTCTATCTGAACGACTATCTGCTGCGCCATCCGCGCGTCAATCAGAGCATGACGCGCATCGTGCATCAGCTCGACGGCAGCGACGAGGGTCTGCCGCTGGAGATCTACTGCTTCCTGCTCGATATTGGATGGGCCGACTTCGAGATGACGGCCGCCTCGATGATCGAGCATGTCTATGCCACCCTGCCGCACTTTGGGCTGCGTCCCGTGCAGCGCCCAATGAGTGTCGATATTGGCGACCCGCCGCATACAGCAGCGTGAAGTTACACCTTATTTGCCTATGTTCAGACCAGGTCTTGACCTGTTTCTTGCATTATGCTGAGGTTTGAAAAGGGAGTTCACCATGCGTACCATCCGAAAACAGAGACGAAGCACAAGCGCGGCGCGCACGCTGCTCCTCCTGATGCTGCTGACGCTGGCGGTTGCTGGCTGCCAAAATGCGGCGCGCAACGATCCAGCAGCACAGGCGACGGCTACTGCCGAGGCGCTGGATGCAGCCGAAGCCAGGCTGCAATTGGCCGGCACCGCATGGGAGGTAGCCTCCTTTTTTGATCCGTCGCAGCAGGTTGCGATCTTGCCCGGCACGCGGCTGACGACCAACTTCCTCGCCGACCGTTACACTGGCTCCGGTGGCTGCAACTGGTATCTGGGCACCTACGCAGTTGACGCGGAGCAGATGCGCCTGAATTCACCTGCCACGACTGCACTTCAGTGCGCCGACGAAGCCGTCAACGAGCAGGAGGCGCGCTTCTTCAACATCATGGCGAACACCATCGCCTACGCCATGGAAGGCGAGCAACTGCTCGCCTATACCTCCGATGAACAGTTGCTGGCCACCTACAATCCGGCCGAGCCAACGCCGTTCGAAGCAACGCCGTGGGGGCTCAA
>JAPKMV010000516.1 GCA_026645635.1 Caldilineaceae bacterium | reverse complement strand
CTGCCAGCACGCCGAGCAGAAATCCCAGCGGTAGGGCGATGAGGATCGTCACGACTCCCAGGGCGATGCTGACCGGCCAGGTGCGGCCGATCAATGCAGAAACCGTCTCCGTGGGGCTTTGGAAGGGGATGCCAAAATCGCCGCGCAGCGCGTTGCCCATGTAGAGCAGATATTGCTCGTGCAGCGGCTTGTCCAGGCCGTACTTGCGCATAAAGTTCGCCTTCGCCTGCGGCGAGAGGGGCATTTTGTCCTCATCGTAGGGGCCGCCGGGAATGGCGTGCATGAGCAGGAAAATCACCACGCTCACCACGAAGAGCACAAGGACAATGCCGGACAGCCGGCCCAGGATGTAACGAAGCATGGTTGGTTCCTGATAGGTGATGTGTGACGGGCGTAAGGTGTTAGGGTTTTAGGGGGTTGGGGTGTTGCCCCAAAACCCTAATACCCCAAAACCTCACCTTGCCACCTCACACCCGTCACTGGTCATCTACTGCGGCGGTGCAGGCCGATAGTTGGTCACGTCGTTGGTGATGTACACGCCGGAGAGCAGGTCACTGAAGCTGGAGAAGTAGGGCCAGTGCCAGGCGGCGACGCCGTTGGCATCCGGCTCCAGCGCCGGGCCTGTCAGATAGGGCTTGATCAGGTCGCCGGGCGTGGTGTGATAGACCCAGACGCCGGCCACATCTTCGACCAGCACCTTTTCGGCTTCCTGGTAGAGGCGTGTGCGCTCGGCCGGGTCGCCCGTGAAGCTGTCGGCTTCCCGAACCAGCTCGTCGAACCGCTCGTTGCTCCACGTGTGGCGGCCACCCGAACGGAAGACGCCCAGCATGTTGCTCGGATCCAGGTAGTCCATGCCGTAGGAGAGCAGGCCGAACTGGAGTTGGGTGGGGCGGGCGTTGAGCGCCGACATGAAGTCGGTGAACTGCAGGTTGGCGACTTCGACGTTGATGCCGAGTTGGTCGCGCAGCGTGGCGGCGTAGGCCTGGGCCACCGATTCGGGCATGGCCGGTTCGCCGCGCAGCGACAGCGTGATGGCGGGGAAGCCTTCCCCGTTGGGATAACCGGCGTCGGCCAGGAGCTGCTTAGCCTGCTCGATGTCGTAGGCGTAGGTCTCCTTGAACGCGTCGGCATTGGCAGCCGGGAAGCCAGGCATCAAGTACGAATAGGCCGGCATACCCTGGCGCTTGATGATGTTGGCCATGATCGTGTCGCGGTCGAGCGCGTGGGCGAAGGCCTGGCGCACCTGCGGGTTGTCGAACGGCGGCTGCGAGTCGTCGAAGAAGAAGTAGTAGGTGCGGAAATCGCCGTAGTGGGGGTGATATTGGGCCGTCAGGTCCGGGTCGCTTTCGATGATCGCCAGGTCGGCCGGCGACAGCGTGCCCTGGTTGCCCCACACGAAGTCAAGCTCGTTGGCTTCATAGGCCGCCAAATGGGTGCCTTCGCCATAGCCCACGACGATCAGCTTCTCCAGATAGGGGATATTCGTGCCCTTGTAATCCGGGTTGATTTCGTAGACCAGACGCTGGTTTTTGTTCCACTCGACCAGCCTGTACGGGCCGGAGGAGACGGAAGTCTCGACGTTGGAATTATAGAGCGGGCCGTGGGCCTCGAGCGCTGCCTTCTGGAGCGGCGCCGAGTAGACGAGCATGGCAGGGAGGAACGGCGCCGGCGCTTCGGTGGTGAACTCCAGCGTGTTGGCATCCACGGCGCGCACGCCGATCTGATCGACCGCCACCTCACCGTTTACTGCCTGGGTCCAGTTCTTGATCGCACCCTGATAATACCAGGAGAAGTCCCAGGCATGATCCGGGCTGGCGCCGAGCTGGAAGGTGGCAACGTAGTCATCGGCAGTGACCGGCGTGCCGTCGTTCCATATCAGGTTCGGGTCCAGCTTGAAAGTCCAAACCAGACCGGAATCGTCCACCGACCACTCGGTGGCGGCGCCGGGCTGCACCTGGAAATTCTTGTCGAGCCGCACCAGCGAGTCCGAGAGAATGTCGGAGATCGAGTCGGCGCGGTTGTAGACCGAAGCAAAGAAATCGATCGTGGTGAACTCTTTCCAGTTGTTGTAAGGATAGACCAGCACCTGCTGCTCCAGCGGGGCGGCGTCGGCGGGCAGTTCCCGGCCCAGGCTGTTGACGACCGGGGCGCCAGGCTCGGCTGCGCTTTCGCTGCCGGCTGCCGGCGCTTCTGCTGCCGGCGCACACGCCTGTACGAACAGGGCGAGGATGAGCAGCACCGCCAATATCCAGGGCTGCCGCTTACGGGTAAGATGAGCTTTCACATTCTTCTCCTTGTTTTCCAACTGCGAGATGGGATGATTGCCCTGGACAACGCCTGTGGGGAGACATCCAGCAGAGCAACGACGGTATGGTACCTATTTTCATTTGAATGTGCAAACAGTCAGATCGCGTTCTGCAATAGTTTCGCAGGGTGTGGCGAACGTGTAGGCCGCAGGTTCGGCGGATCAGGCGGATTTGCGCGGACCAAGACAAGAATCCGTGTGTATCCGCCAAATCCGTGGTCTGGCGCAGTTTGTTGGCGCCGAGGGGCGATTTGTGCTACACTTGGCGCAGATGAGCCGTTGACGCCACACGGTGGCGCATTTGCAGGAGAAACCCATGTCCGACGTGAGCAAAATCTGTCCCCAGTGTGGCAGCGGCAATGCACTCGACACTCGCTACTGCGCCCACTGTGGCTACGACACTCAATCTGCCCTGCCGATGGTGCAGAACAATCTGCCCGTGGTGCTGAGCAAGGCGGCGGTGCCGATGCTGGCCGGCGTGGCTGGGCTGGCGCTCAGCGTGGGGTGGAAACTGCTCAACGGCATGTTGAACCAGACGGCGCGCCCGCCGCTCAAGGTTGCACGCACGGAGACCACGGCGATTCAGCCGGCTGCTGCCACGCCGCGGCGCACGATCACGATTCGCACTTCGTGGGCCATCGGTGACTCCAGCGGCGCCTGGCGGCGCGGGGAGAGCGAACAGACGATTGAGTTTGATTGAGGACGTTGGGGTTTTGATGTTGTAGGGTTGTGGGGCTATACCCTGACACCCCACAACCCCACAACCCCACAACCCTAACTCATCACCCATCCTCACCCGCCACCCCCAACTCCACTGCGATCGACTGCATGGCCGCAAGCACGATGCCGACGTGTTCGTCGAAGGGCACGCCGAGTTCTTCGATGAAGATCATATTCTCGTGACGGTCGATGGCCGCGGTGAACGCTTTGTCTTTCCACTTCTTCTTGATCGACTTGAGTTCCACATTGCGCAGGTCGCGGTCTGGGCGCACATAGGCTGCGGCCTGGATCAGCCCAGTAAGCTCGTCGCACGCCAGCAGCGCCTTGTCGAGCTGCGTCACTCGGGGCACGCCAAGGAAGGTGGCGTGCGCCTCCACGGCGTGGATCAACTCCTCTGGGTAGCCGGCTTCCCGAAAGAGGCGCAACTCGGTGCGCGGGTGGCCGTTGACTGTATCGGACATGTCGGCGAAGCGCTCGTAATCCAGGTCATGAAGCAGGCCGGTGATACCCCACAGTTCCTCATCGGCGTCGAACCGACGGGCGTAGGCGCGCAGCGCAGCTTCCACGGCCAGCATGTGGCGGCGGAGGCTCTCGGATTGCACCCACTCGCAGAGCAGGGCGTAGGCTTCGGCGCGGGTTGGCAAGGACATGATTGTGACTCCTCCGGGACATGGCAGGCGGCTGATCGATGG
>JAPKMV010000515.1 GCA_026645635.1 Caldilineaceae bacterium | reverse complement strand
CCTGCTCCAGGCTGCTGAGGTCGGCGGCGTGCGTCTCCAGCAGCGCCGCCGCTTCCCACAACTGCTGCCCGCCGTAGAGTTTCTGCGGCGCCCGCCCGGCAGCCAGCCAGGCCTCGGCGTCGCTGCGCAGTGGCGTCTGCCGCGCCAGATTGGCCGCCAAGATCGGCGCCACGAAGCGGTCGTGCACCAGTTCGTACCAGAGACCGCCGGCACGCGCTACCGCCCGCACCAGGAAGCGCGCCTCCAGGTCGCGCACCACGGTGTTGGGCAGGCTGCCTGTCTTTTCCTCGCCCTGGAAGAGGAGGCCGCGCGTGCGCGCCTCGGTGATCAACTCATCGGAGAACCAGGCGCGCAACTCCTGTTCGGTCACAGCGTTGCGGTGCAGCGCCAGCACCTCGCCCAGCACCCGCTCGTAGAAATCGGCCAGCGCCTGGTCCACAAACGCAGCAAGGGTTGCGCCCTGCGTCATCTGCTCCACATAAGCCAGCTCGATGGTCTGGGCGTCGGGCGGTAGACTCTCCCACCACTGGTAGCAGACCACCTGGAGCTGCACCGGCTCCACAAACTCGCCCGGCGCCACCTCGGCGCGACCCGTCTGCGCGCGCACCTGGCGCAGATTGTCCACCAGCCACTCGGCCACGCCCGGCGCAAAGGTGCGCCCCGCCTGCTCCGCGGGGTCGCGCACTGCGGCCAGCGCCGCGTCCACGCCCATGCGCTGCATAAAAAAGCGGGCGCGCAGCCGGTTCTCCATCAGCGGGATGTAAGGGTCCAGGCTGGCGACGTAGTCCTCGCGCAGCGTCAGCACGACCCAGAGGCGCGGGTCGGCGCGCAGCGCGGCGTCGAGCTGGCGGAAGAATTCGGCGCGGTCTTCCCAGCGCTCCGGGTAGTAGGTGAGCAGTTCCTCGAACTGGTCGATCATCAGCACCGTGGGCGGCGCCATGTAACCGGCAGCGTGGTCCTCGTCAGCGGCAGCGTCGGCGCCGGCTGCGTCGAAATACCAGGTGGCGCCGCCGTCATCGCTGGTCAGCCCGGCCAGGAAGCGGGGCAAGTCCAGATCGGTGAGGGGGTCGGCATGGCGCGCCTGTCCGTCCTGTGGTGCACCCGCCGGCCCACTCTGCAGAATACTCTCGACCAGGTTGTAGACGAAAATGTTGGCGACATCGCTCACGTCGTCCGGCAGCGCGCCGCCGATGCGACCTACTGGCAGCACCACAAAGCCCTCGCTGCGCAGCATCGGGATGATGCGCGCATTGAGCAGCGAACTCTTGCCCGCGCCCGACTGAGCGTAGAAGAGCGTCAGCCGCTGCGAGACGACCAGGGCGGTCAACGCGCGCGCCTCGCGCTCGCGGCCAAAGAAGCGACCCGCTTCGGCCTGGCTGAAGGGCCGTGGCCCGACGTATGGATTATCTGCCGCGCTCATTGAGGCTCCTGAAATGAACGATGGAGATTAGGAGATTGAGAGATTATGCGATTGTCTGTGCGGAGTGATCTCCCAATCTCGTAATCTCTCAATCTCGCCCTTCCAGCCGCGCAAAGATTCCCGCCAGCGCGGCCTGTACATCGCCCACGAAGACGTCGAACTTGCGCTCGTCGGTGTAGTAGCGCTGAAGATAGCGCTTCTCCTGCTCGGTCGGCTGCACCTGGATGCTGATGGCGCCGGCCAACTTTTGCGCCCGCGGCTCGATCAGCCCCCAAAAGAGCGCCCGCATCTCCCACGATGCCAGTTCGTAACCCAGCAGCAGCAGCGAGGAGTCGGACATGGCCTGGCGCACCAGCCGAGGCACCGGGTCGGTTGGCCCGCCGATGGCCGCGGCTGCATTGACCAGAAAGCGCAGGTAGTCGTCTTCAGTCAACACCATCGATCCTGCCGCCTCGTCGCTGCCGTAGAGATGGAAGACCAGTGGCGTCTGCGGCGTCGGTGTGAAATCGGTGTCGAGGAGGTCGGGCTGCTGCGCGCTGATGTTGTCGTGCCAGCGGCAGATCGCCCGCTGCGGCGCCTTGCCGGCCACGCGCAGCGCCTTCTCCAGCAGATCATGGTAGGAGGTGGTGACGTAGATCGGCAGGTCGAAGTTGGCCAGCAGCAGAAACGGATCATCGCGCCCGCTAAAGCGTGGATAGCCCAGCAGGTCACAGAAAACAGAGAAACTCACATCGTCGAACTGCACCTCAGCCTCATCACGCTGGTCGGCGGTGGCGCCGTCAGCCTCGGCCAGGTCAAAGATGCGGTTCTTGACGAAATTGACGTAATCCTCCTTGATTGCCAGCGCGTCGCGCATGCGTTCGTCGGCCACAGCGCGAAACTGAAGCATCTGCGAGAAGTGCTGGCGTGTCAGCGGGAAGCCGGCGTAGGCAAGATACGCGTCCACCAACGCTTCATGGCCGCCGAGGAGGTAGTGATTGGCCAGCCGATTGGAGACGATCGGCACAACCTTGCCTTTGCGAATGCGTTCGGCGATGGCTTCCTGCCAGGTCTGCTCGCCGCTGGCGACGGGCGCCTGATCCGACTTGACGCGTGGCATGGTGAGGTCAGTTCCTCCGTGCAGCAAGATGTGAGCGCAATGCGTTGGGATTGTACCGGATTGACTGCGGCGTGTCGAATCGTTCATCGGCGGGTTCCCCTGGCCAGGTTTCCCCAAGCCACTCCGTTGACACCCACCGCTCCCGCGACTATACTCCTTGCTGTCCTGCCAGCACAACCAGCCACATGTCCAGCGGAGGCAAGCCCGATCCATGCGCAAACTCGGTCGCTACATCACCTACTCGATGGGCAACTTCGCCAACACCATTGCCTATCAGGTCTTCGGCAACCGCATCCAGTTCTATTACGTGGACATTCTGGGCCTGAACGCGGCGCTGGCCGGCGTGATCTGGGCGGTCTATGGGCTGTGGAACGCCATCAACGACCCGCTCATGGGCCAGCTTTCCGACCGCACCCGCACCCGCATGGGGCGCCGCGTGCCCTACGTGCTCTTCGGCGCGGTGCCCCTCGGCCTGGCCTTCTTCCTGCTCTGGACGCCGCCGGGCCAGTCCGGTTGGACGCTCGCCGCCTACTTTCTGATCCTGCTCTTCGTCTTCGACACGCTCTACAGCCTCACCTTCATCGCCTACATTGCGCTCTTCCCGGAGGTGGCGCGCGACCTCAAGGAGCGCATCAACCTGGCTGCGGTGCGCGAAATTCTGGCGACGGTGGCGCTGCTGCTGGCCTTCATCCTGGCGCCCATCATCGCCGAGGAGGTGGGCTATGTGTGGATGGGCGCGCTGATGGGTGTGCTCGTCGCCGCCGGCTACTTGATCTCGATGATCGGCATCAAGGAAGACACGAGCCAGCTCAAAGAGGATACGGTAGGACTGATGGACTCGTTCAAGATCACGCTGGCGAGCCGGCCCTTTCGCTGGTTCATCGGCGCCAACGTGGCCAAGGAGTACATCTGGCTGGTGCTGGCGGCCATGCTCCCCTTCTGGCGCAAGTACGCGCTGGGCATCCAGGGCGAAACGGCAGTCTTCGGCATGACCCTCAGCGGCGGCGACGCCGAAGCGCTGCTGCTGGGCATCCCGATCCTCCTGACCATCCCGGCGCTGCTGCTCTGGCGGCCCCTCGTGGCGCGCAGCGGCCCGCGGCGGGCGTGGATCTGGGCCAGCCTCTGCTTCATCCCCGGCTTCACGGTGATCATGCTGGCGGACAACTTCGCCGTGGGGCTGCTCGGCACGCTGCTGGCCGTGCCT
>JAPKMV010000514.1 GCA_026645635.1 Caldilineaceae bacterium | reverse complement strand
CGCGGAAAAAGTGAGAGGGTGATGGGGTGAGATGGTGATAAATCCTCACCCTCTCACCCCATCACCCCCTCACAACCCCAGGGCCGAAACCCTCGCCGCTCAGTTCAAGTGGCGCTGGAGTTTGCTCACCAACTGCTGTTTCGGCTGAAAACCCACGATGCGCTCGACCGGCCTGCCGCCCTTGAAGAGCAGCAGGGTCGGGATGCTCATCACGCCGAACGCCATCGCCGTGCTGCCGTTCTCGTCCACATCCAGCTTGCCGATGGTCAGCTTGCCGGCGAGGTCGGTGGCGATCTCTTCCAGCACGGGCGCAATCATCTTGCACGGCCCGCACCACTCTGCCCAAAAGTCGACCAGCACCGGTGTCTCGGCGTTGACGACCAGATTTTCAAAAGTGCTGTCGGTTACCGTAATTGGCTTTGCCATATCAAATCTCCTTCATAAAGACAAGCCTACATCGTTTCATTCGTGCAAGCGCAGGGCAATTTACTCGTTGCCGCTGCACTTTTCACTACAAAAAATATAGTACGTCCACTGCGCAGAATTGTCAAACCACCGGTCTGCTAGGTGGGAGATTCGGCAATGCGCATAACGAATCAACTTCGACACGAAATTTGAAGAATTGAGGGTGACAATTCGTCAGAATTCGTTCAATTCGTGTCAAGAAGTTATTGATGGCTGAACTGCTGTCGAAAATTTGTCGTTGACAGGCGCCTCTTTCTCTGCTATACTTTCGTGCAGTTGCACAATTACTGTGCATTTGCACACTAACCATGCTAAAACCAACACACCACGAACTACTCGCTGAGGTCGCTTCCCTCTATTTCGAGGAGGAGTTGACGCAGAACGAAATCGCCGCACGGCTTGGCCTTTCGCGCGTCAAAGTCTATCGGCTGCTCAAACAGGCCAAAGATGAGCAGGTGGTGACCATCGTGATCGACTGGCCGATCAAGCGCGCCGCCCAGGTGGAGCGGGAACTGTGCGCAGCCTTCGGGCTGGAGGACGCGCTGGTGCTTGAGGCGGTCTCCACCGACCCAAACGCCACCTTGCACCAGTTGGGGCAGTTGGCTGCACGCTATTTGGAACAGACGCTCCACGACGGCGCCACGCTCACCGTCTGCCTGGGGCGTTCGACCTATGAGACGATCAACGCCATCCGCCCCGGTTTTCGGGCGCGGGTGCGTGTGGCGCCTGCGCTAGGCAGCATGCCCTTTGCCCTGCGCGAACTGGACAGCGGCGCGCTGGCGCGGCGGCTGGCGCAGAAGCTGGGCGGCGAGCCAATCGACCTCTCCGCGCCGGCGATGGCGGACAGTGCGGCCTCCGCCGCGGTGCTGCGGAGCCAGCGGGACATCGCTCGGGCGCTCCAGGCTGCGGCGGAGGCCGACCTGGCGCTGCTGGGCATCGGCAACCTGGACCCGGCACTGTCGGGCTTCGTCAAGGGCGGCTTTCTCACGCCGGAGGAACTGGCTGCGCTGCGGTCGTCCGGCGCTGCGGGCGACATCGCCGGACGCATCATCACGGCGGAGGGCGCGCTCCACGGCAACGGCTACGACGACCGCATCATCGGCCTCAGCTTTGCGGATTTGCGGCGCATCCCCAAGACTCTGGCCGTGGCGGCGGGCGTGGAGAAGACCGCCGCCATCCGCGGGGCGCTGCATGCCCGGCTCGTCAACGTACTCTGCACCGATGACCGCACGGCCAGCGCAGTGCTGGCGATGGAGCGACAACATGGCTAAGGGCGTGGGCGCCGTTGGCGCCGTCAGACACAGAGCGACCACGATGCATGTACCGGTCTTTCTGGGCGAAGGTCAACTCGACTACCGGGATCGACCCATCCCTGAGATCAGCGCGGCGGACGACGTGCTGGTGCAGATCGAGGCGTGCGGCATCTGCGGCACAGATTTGAATATTCTGGCCGTGCCCGCCGCGCACAAGGCGACGCCCGGCATCATCATCGGGCATGAGGGCGTGGGCATCGTTGCGGAATTAGGGCCGGCGGTGAAGGGGCTGCAAGTCGGCGACCGCGTGGTGATCGCCAATCGGCTCACCTGCGGCAAGTGCGCCTACTGCCGCCGCGGGCTGGACAACCAGTGCACCGACTACCAGACCATCGGCACGACCATCGACGGTGCGTTTGCGCCCTATCTGCGGGCGCCGGCCCGGGCGCTCTGGAGGATCGACCCGGCGGTACCGCGTGACGACGCGGCGCTCTTCGAGCCGCTGGCCTGCGCCGTGGGTGCCGTGAAGCGGGCGCCGTTCCAGGTGGGCGACAACGTGGCGATCATCGGCGCGGGGCCGATGGGGCTGCTCTTTGCGCTGCTCTACCGGGCGCTGGGCGCAGGCAAGGTGATCCTGCTCGACGTTGCTCCCTATCGTCTGCACTTCGCCGAGGAGATCGGCATGGATGCGGCGATCGATGTGACCCGGGTCGACGCCCCCGCAGAAGTGAAGCAGCTGACAGGTCTGGGCGCAGACATCGTCGTCGATGCCGTGGGCAATCAGATCGACCAGGCGATCCGCCTGGCGCGGCGCGGCGGGCAGGTGATCCTGTTTGGCCTGCGCGCCCACGACAACCCACCGGTCAACCAGTACACGATCACCCGCTACGACCTGACGCTCCACGGCGCGTTCGTCGGCCTGCATCCGTTCGCCCAGACGATCCAACTGCTGGAGAGCCGCCGCGTACAGCCGTCGATCCTGGTCACGCACCGCCTGCCGCTGGCGGAACTGGCGCGCGGCGTGGAGTTGATGCGGACACAGCAGGCGATGAAGGTGTTGATTGAGATGTAGAGATTGGAGATTGGAGACTGGAGATTGGGAGATTGAGAGATTAGGCGATTGAGGACGACCAATCTCCAATCTCCAATCTCTTAATCTCCCAATCTCTCAATCTCCCAATTTGATTCACGAAACAGGAGCATTCACCCAATGGCAGACACAATCGGAAAAGTTGCACAGAAATGTAAAATCGCCGCCGGGCTGTTCTGGGCGGATTATGCGGTGCTGGGTGCGCAGATCAAGGATTTGGAAGAGGCCGGCGTGGACTGGCTGCACATCGAGGTGCGCGACGGCAAGTACATGGACTTCGGGATGCCGCGCGGCGGCTTCGACATCATCGAGGCGACGGTCGCCAGCACCAGCCTGGAGGTCGAGGCGCAGTTGCAGATGTACCGCCCCAACTTCGACACCTTCGACCAACTCAAGGCGCTGGGCGTCAGCCTGATCAGCCTGCCCATCGAGACCACGGGCGAGATGATCTTCCAGCAGATCACCTACATCAAGGAGAAACTGGAACTCAAGGTGGGTGTGTGGGCCTGGCAGGGCGTGCCGACGAGCGCCTTCGAGCAGTTCATCCACCCCTACGTGGACATCATCGAGTACGAGAGCCGTGCGCCTTTCTGGGTCAAGCCCAAGCCGGGCCAAAGCCCGCACACGATGGACCCGATCATGGTCAAGACGATGCGCAAGCTCCACGACATGATCGCCGAGGCGGGCATGGAAGGGCAGATCGAGCTGATGGAAGATGGCGGCCTCAACGCCGGCAACGTCGCCGAGTTCATCGCCGCGGGCATGACCGTGGGCGAGTTCTCCTCGCCGCTGCTCAAGGGGCCGCAGGGCAAGCTCAAGCCCGGCTCCGGCGACATCGCCGCCGCGGTGCAGAAGCTGCGCACGGTGATGGACGCGGCGAGTGATCAATACCGGACGAGTGAGGGGAGATTGAGGGA
>JAPKMV010000513.1 GCA_026645635.1 Caldilineaceae bacterium | reverse complement strand
GCACAATGGCGCGCTGATCGCCGTGACAGGAGAGACAGAGTTCGTTTGTCGTGTCTTTCAGTTGACCGGGGGACACGCCGCCGCCATGCACCGCGTGGCAGGTGGCGCAGCTCATATCCGGCGCCAGCGCCATCGAACTGCCCAACTGCCAATCCATGTACTGCTGATGGTTCTGCTTGGCGCTGCCATCCGGCCAGACCGACGCCGGGTCGTCGGTGAAGGTGAAATGATCCGCCAGCGTGTCGCCGGGGTTGTAAGTCACCGGGAAGGGATGCACCCCATCGCTGGCGACGCCGCGGCTGTGACACGCGCCGCAGACCTGAGCGTCCACCGTCACATAGGGCTTGACGTTCTCCGGATCCGCGGCGTGGGCCGCGCCCGGCCCGTGACAGCTTTCGCAGCCGACGCCGAACTCCTTGAACGTCCCGGTCTCGATATCCAGGCCGGTGACATGGCAACCGGAGCAGCCCGCCGTCCAGTCCATGGTCTCGCCATCTTCCGAATGGTAGGGCGCCCAGGCTTCCGCGCGGACGTCCCACTGCGCAGGCAGGATCTGGAAGGTGTCGCTGACGGTGCGCGTCATGTAGACCTGTTTCCAGCGGCTGCCGATGGTATGGCTGACATCTTCCAGGGTGAAGGGGCGCTCAGGATAGTCGAACCGGAAATCGCCGATGACGGCTTCCGGGTTGGCATCCACATCCTGCACGATCTGCGCGTGCAGCGTATCGCGCCAGGTGAAGAAGTTTTCCTCATGGCAGCCGGCGCAGCGCAGGCTGCCGCCATAGCCCTCCGCGCCGGCGCCCACCCCAGGCAGCGGCGTCAGAAACTCGCCCACCCAGTCGCGCGATTGGTCGGTGTGACAGGCGACGCACTTGTCCGGCATCACATGCCACATCTCATCGACGCGCACGATGTCGTGGCTGCCGTGACAGTCGGCGCAGGTAGGCGGCGTGTGCTCAACCGGATCCACCGTTTCGTGGAAGGGCAGGTGAGGATAGTGGCAGGATTCGCAGTTCTGGGACGCAGCAGCAGCATATTCGTGCGCACTCTGCGCCGGGTGCTCCAGATGGGGATAGCGGTACTGCGTCTCGTTGACGTGACAGCTCGTGCACGAGAGGGAACTGTCATGACCCGCAGCGTGGGGTGAAGCGTCCAGCGCAGCCAGGTCCACCCCCAACGGCAGCGTCTCGCCCGAAGGCAGCGTCAGCACATCGGTCTTGCCGCCATGACAGCCGCGGCAGGAAGCATCGGTTTGTGTGACCGGTGTGGGCAGGGGCGAGACCGGCTGCGTCTGTGCCTGCGCGGGCCGCGTTGCAACCGCAACGCTCAGCAGCGCGGCAAGACCGATTATGGCGGCCAGGAGCAAGCCGGTCAACGCTGCTTGCGCCAACCGCTTCCGCGCCACGGACAGGCTGTATAGGTTGATCACCCTGTCACCCCTTCGTCAGCTCACACAACTTCAGACTTTCCCGCATTCTGGCAGAATCCGGGAAAGTTGTAGCGATACAAACACGCTTGACAACCCTACTAGCGTTCGTTCTCACTGCCAGCCAGCGCCCGGTCATGGAAACCGGTGGCGACTTCGATGAGCCGCTCATCTTCCAGCACAGGCGCCCGACCGGCTTCGCTGTGGCACCCCTTGCACGAGAACTCTACTGCGACGTATGGCTCGGCCAGCGTGCCATCCCGGTTGAACTGCGACCGCGCCTGCGTGTTGACGCCGAAGAGATGGGTGCGCACGTCGCCGCTGAAGCGCGCCGGGTCGGCGGCGGCGCTTGTGGTGATGCGCGGCATGTGGCAGTCCACACAAGTGGCATGGCGGCGGTCGTTGATCTTCTGATAGTTGTCGCTCTCAAAGTGGCAGGTCTCGCACTCGCTCTTGATCGCCTGCGCCGTGTCATAGAGAGTCGAGGCGTGCGGGTTGTGGCAGTCTACACAATCCATCACCCGCTTCTTCGAGGCGAACAGTTCGGCGTACTGCTGGTTGTGGTCGATGAAACCGTCGTGCGCCTCGATGGCATTGACCGCGGTGCGGCTGTGGCAATCGCCGCAGGCTGCGCCCGCACGATCCACCGGCATCGACACCAGATAGGGGCTGTTGACATGGTTGCTGCCCGGCCCGTGACAGTTTTCACAGCCGACGCCATCTTCCACCCAAACGCCGACCAAACCCGGCAGTGCATCCTGATTGCCTTCTGGGATATAGCCGGTGGTGTGACAGGTCGCGCAGTCAAAGGCAAGCTGTTCGCCGGCATGGAAGTTCACCCAGCCGTCCTCGGTGTCGAGAGTGCGGTTGCCGAAGTTGTACTGAGTGGTGGCGGAAACCTCGCCGGTGACCAACATGCCCTGCTGGTCGACAAAGTTCGCCTTCCAGCCGTAGCCGCCGATCACATAGCGGATATCGTCCCACGTGTACCCTTCCGGCGGATCCGGCACTTCGGTCTCCGGGTAGCTCGGCGCCTTGCCGTCGACGATCTTGTTCAGCGCCCAGGCGTGGCCGGTACCCATGTAGCCCTCGTGGAGATCCGCATGGCACTCTTTGCAAGCGTCGCGCCCTACATAGACGGCCGGTGTGTAGTCCAATCCGGGCTTGCCCATCGGGCCGGTCGGTCCTTGCTCACCCGGCGGGCCGACTGGCCCCGCAGGCCCCGGCGGGCCGGCAGGCCCCGGCTCACCCGGCGGCCCCACCTGCGTCGACTGCACCGTGGCGCAGGCGGTGATCAGAAACAATGAAACCATGACAGCAATCAGTGCCAGCCAGCGATTCATAACTCCCCCTTCTTCGGCCAGAGTGTCTGGTCGGATCTGCGGTCATACAAGGGTAAGTGCAAGTACATCACAACGGCGCGCATTAATTTGCGGCTGCACGCCGGCCATACTCAAGCCGCTGCATCACGTCGACAAGCTGCGCTTTGAGCAGCGAGCGTTGGTGCAGCCAGGCCGAATTGGTGATGGCGCCAGCCGCGTGCTGGTCGTCCACATGGGCGATCTGTTGGATCAGCGAATCGCGCAGTTGGTTGAGGTCCTGGCGCGAATAGCCGAACGCCAGGCTGCCGCGCTGGAACGCAATGCCCACCGCCCCCAACAAACCCGCGCTCACCAACCCGATCATCACCCAGGTCACCCAGGATTCCATCGGCGGCAGGATGGTCGCCATGGGCGCGGCGGCGCCGTCCGTGGTGGTCGTCACCGTGCGCGGATCGACCGTGCCGCGCTCCAGCAAGCCGCGCAGATTCAGCGCGACTTCGCCGCCGGGCAGTTCGGCTTTGCTAAAGATCTGATAGTTGCTGCCCTGAATGTCCTGCACGCCGCCGGCATCCAGCGCGGGCGCCTCCACCTGCAGATTGGGCAGGTCCGCCACCAGCAGCGTCAACTGATCCACCGGGTAGTCGAACTGCTGCGCCACATCATAGGTGACGCCGTTGTAAGGCAGCGCATACTGCACCACGACCTGGCGGGTCGCCGCGCCGGGCACAACGGGCAGCGTGTCGTAAATTCGATCGCCGACACGCTGGAAGCGGTTGCCCAGCTCGCCATTTTCCAGGGTGATCTCAACTGCCTCGGCCGGCACATAAAAGCCCACCGTCGCGGGTTCATCGACGCCATCCACCATCTGCCCCACATAGGTGCGCTGCCCCTCGTTGCCAAACGCATAGATCTGCGCCACCACCAGCGCGCCCGGCTGCGTATCCACAATCCAGTGTAGGCGCGAAATGCGGAGACCTG
>JAPKMV010000512.1 GCA_026645635.1 Caldilineaceae bacterium | reverse complement strand
CCGACCGCTGCGGCGACGGTGCGCCCCTCGGCGGTCAACGGCGCGCTGCCGCTGACCCACATCCCCGTGGGCATGAAGGTGGAGATCTGCGCGTTCGAGCGCGTGGGCGCCGAGCAGTTGTCGCGCTTCACCGCCTTCGGCCTGACGCCCGGCACCCAGATCGAGCTGGTGCAGCGCCACCCGGCCCCCGTGCTGCGCATCGGCGAGACGGAACTGGCCGTCAGCCGCGAGATCGTGGAGCACATTTGGGTGCAGCCTGGGTCTCCCGCCTGACACTTCATATCTCCTTCACAAATCGGTGCTACGCTGTTGCGTGCTGCGTGCTGCGTGTTGCGTCTCGCGTTTCGCCACGCAACACGCAGCACGTAATACGCAACCATCGGCTTACTTGCACCGTTTTGGAAAGGAACTGTTCACCATGCGTTCTTGGAGTATTTTGTCACTGCTGCTCATCTTCTCTGTGCTGCTTGCCGCCTGTGCGCCTGTGGCGCCGGCCGGGCCAAGCGCCACCTCCGCACAGCCTGTTGCCGAGGCGACTGCGCCCCCGGCGGAAGAGAACACGCAGGCCGCCGGGCATGATGCCCACATGGATCACAGCAACATGATGATGGACGCGACGCAGCCGTTCGACGCCCAGTTCATCGACAGCATGATCGAGCACCATCAGGGCGCTGTCACGATGGCGCAGGCTGCGTTGGCGGAGAGCGAGCGCGCGGAGATTATCGCGCTGGCCAATGCCATCATCGCCGCGCAGGAAGGGGAGATCGCGCAGATGTTGGCGTGGCGCGCGGCCTGGCATCCCGACCTGCCTGCCACCACCGGCATGGGCATGGCGATGGGCGACATGAGCATCGCGGAAGACGCCAGCCAGCCCTTCGACCAACGCTTTTTGACCGCCATGATCTCCCATCACCAGGGCGCCATCGACATGGCGCGGATGGCGCAGGAGATGAGCGACCGCCCAGAGATCGACGACCTGGCCGCCGCCATCATCGTCGCCCAGGAAGCCGAGATCGCGCAGATGCAGGGCTGGCTGGCAGAATGGTTTGAGTAGGGAGACAATCTCTAATCTCCGATCTCCAATCTCAGTTGCGAGACTGGAGATCGGAGATTAGAGATTGTGAGATTAGGAGATTGTGAGATTATCCCCCCGCCATCGCGCCGACGATGAGATAGGCTTCCTCGCCGTTGACAACTGCCGCAGGCAGCGGTGCATCGGGCGCTTCGTGGGAGAGATCCTGTCCGCAGGCGAAGAAGCGGATGAGCGCCCGGCGCTGCTGCGTGGTGCGGTCGCGGATCATGCCGCGCAGCAGCGGGTAGCGCGCCTCCAGCGCGTCGATCACCGTGCGCTGAGTAACCGGGGCGGCCACCTCCAGCGAGACTTCTTTCCCCGCGCCGGTCAGCGTGCGCAGGTGGTGCGGCAGCACAACGCGAATCATGGCAGTGTCTGAACCTCCACCGAAAGCACCGGCGGCAGATCGTGGACAATCGCAGACCAGGTGTCGCCGCCATCCGCCGAGGCGTAGACCTGGCCGCCGGTGGTGCCGAAGTAGACGCCGCACGCATCGAGCGTGTCCACCGCCAGCGCGCTGCGCAGCACATTGACGTAGCAGTTACTCTGCGGGAGGCCGTTGGTGAGCGCTTCCCAGTCGTTGCCGCCGGTGCGGCTGCGGTAGACGCGCAGCTTGCCGTCGGGCGGGAAGTGCTCCGAGTCGCTCTTGATCGGCACGACGTAGATCGTCTCCGGCTCGTGGGCGTGGACGGCGATGGGGAAGCCGAAGTCGCTGGGCAGGTTGCCGCTCACCTCGTACCAGAGGTCGCCGCTGTTGTCGCTGCGCATCACATCCCAATGCTTCTGCATGTAGAGCACCTCGGGGCGGTTCGGATGCATGGCGATGCTGTGGACGCAGTGGCCCACGTCGGCGTCCGGGTCGGGCAGTTCGTAGGGCGAGTGCAGCCCGCGGGTGATGGGGCGCCAGGTCGCGCCGCCGTCGTCGGTGCGGAACGCGCCCGCGGCGGAGATGGCGACGAAGATGCGCTGTTCGTTGCGCGGGTCGATCACGATGGTGTGCAGGCACATGCCGCCCGCGCCCGGCTGCCAGAGATGGCCCTTGACGCTGCGCAGCCCGTCCAGTTCCTGCCAGGTGACGCCGCCGTCGCTGGAGCGAAAAAGCGCCGCATCCTCCACACCGGCATAGACCACCTCCGGGTCGTTGGGCGACGGCTCCAGCAGCCAGACGCGCTTGAACTCCCACGGGTGCTGGCTGCCGTCGTACCACATGTGCGTGCCAGGGTCGCCGACATAGGTGAACTCATTGCCCACCGGCGCCCAGGTCTGCCCGCCGTCGTCGGAGCGCTGGATCAACTGGCCAAACCAGCCGGTGGATTGCGACGCGTAGATGCGGTCCGGGTTTACGGACGAGCCCTTGACGTGATAAATCTCCCAGCCGGACAGATGCGGCCCGCTCACGTCCCAGCGCTGCCGCGCGGCGTCTGACGTCAAGACAAAAGCCCCCTTGCGGGTGCCCACCAATACACGTACACCACTCATTGGTTTCTCCTCTCTTGCTCCTGCCATGACAACAAATGCTTGCGTTGCGTGTTGCGTGTTGCGTGTTGCGTGTTGCGTGTTGCGTGTTGCGCCTCGGCACGCAGTACGTAGCACGAAACACGCAACACGTTGCACGCAACACCATCAATCCACTTCGGCCCGCCTGCACTATGCCGGTACGTCCGGCGGTTTGACGATGCTGACGATGGCGCCAAATGGGTCGGCGATGACGGCCATGCGCCCGTAGGTCATATCGAAGGCAGGCACCTGCACCTTGCCGCCAGCCGCGACGACCCGTTCGAGCGCGGCGTCGGTGTCGTCGACGGTGAAGTAACCCATCCAGTGCGGCGGGATGCCTTCCCAGTTTTCGTCCATTTGCAGGATGCCGCAGATCATATCCATGCCGCGCTGCATAATGTAGTAGTCCATGCCCTCCATCTTCTGCGGCGTCAGGCCAAACAGGTCGCCGTAGAACGTGCGGGCCACCGCTGCATCGGATGTGTTGACCTCATGCCAGGTCATCGCGCCATGCTCGTTTTCGACAGTGGCGCCGATGTGCTCGCCGGCCTGCCACAGCCCGAAGACCGCGCCGGTGGGGTCGGCGCAGATTGCCAGCGCGCCCAGGGAGCCGATGGGCATGACGTCGGCGATCACCTGCCCGCCGAGCGCCTGGACGCGGGCGAGGTCCGCGGCGGCGTCATCGGTGGAGAAGTAGATCGTCCACGCAGAAGGCATGGGCGAGCCGGGCTGCATGGGGCCGATGCCGGCCGCCTGTTGGCCGTGCGCCAGCGCCATGGTGTAATGGCCGAAATCGGGGCCGGCATCGAAGTAGTCCCAGCCGAAAACGCTGTTGTAGAAGGACTTGGCGCCTTCGAGATCGGGCGTTGCCAGGTCCATCCAGCTTGGTTGGCCAGGGGCGCGCTTGGTGGTGCGAGTTGTCATGGTTTCCTCCTCAGTTGTGTTTCTCCCAAAAAAGCGGTCTTGCGGTGCAAAGCCGGCAACTTATTCCCTTTTTGTCCAGGAATGAACGCGTTGTTCCAGCGCGGAATTGAGAAGAATAGAATAGAACAAATTTTCTATCTTGTCAAGCACAAATCGAGGCTGGGGTGCGTGTCAGATTTTTGGTTGCGGCCACTGATGGCACTTGAGAACCGCCAAATCGGATCAATCTGGCCAAGT
>JAPKMV010000511.1 GCA_026645635.1 Caldilineaceae bacterium | reverse complement strand
TTCGCCCAGTCGCGCTGGAGGATGTAGAGCCAGCCCCGGTCCTTGAGCAGCGCGGGCAGCCGCAAGTCCGTCTCCGCCAGCGCCGCCGCAGCCTGATCGTAGTAGTTGAGGGCATGGCGCGCATTGCGTTTCTCGTAGAGTTTGCCCAACCGCCGCTGAAACTCCGCCCGTTCCGCCGGCGTCTGCGCCGCGGTGAGGCCGGCGCGCGCCGCAGTGATGGCTGCATCGCTCTCACCCAGCGCCGTGCAAAGATCGGCGTGCAGCAGATGTAGACGCATGCGCCGCGCGGCATCGGGCTGGTCCGCAGGAAAAGCAGTCAGCAGCGTGCGCAGATCGGCCGGCGTCCATCTGTCGCTGGGGTGGGCCGCCGCCTGCAAAAGGAGGTCCGCCGCTGCGTCCCAGCGCTTCGCCTGCTGGAAATGATGGGCGGCAGCCAACAACTCGCCGCGGCGCGCCAATTCCTCGCCGGCGCGGGTGTGGCGGCGGCGCAACTCTGCCGGCAGTTGTGCGCCGCACAAATGAGTGCGCAGCGCCGGCCCCAACCAAAGCTGCGCCCCGGCATCCCCGGCCAACAAGTAGCGGCGCTCCATCAGCCAGGTCAGCGGCGCGGCGCCGATTCCCTCCGCGGCGGCCAGCGTCAGCAGCAGGTCGCGTGGAAAGACATCGCCGAAGAGGGCGGCGATGGTCAGCAGCGCATGGGCAGCGGGCTGTTCCGCCAGCGGCGCGGTCGCATCCGTTACCGCCAATCGGCAGATCTCCACATCGGCGCCGTGGCTTGCGTGTTGCTGCGCCAGCACCTCGGCCACCATACGCACGCCGCGGTTGCGCTCACCGAAGAAAACATCCGCCGAAGGGATGCCGGTCAGCGCCAGCAGCGTCTCGGTGAAGCGCCCGCCTTCCACAAAATCATCCGGATGGAGCGGCTCGAGATAACGATGGCGCAGGATGTTGTAGCGCCACCAGCGTGGGTCGCGCCAGGTCGGGTCGTCCAACGGGCGAAATTCGCCCAGGGGAAAGCGCGGCGCGGTGGGCGCCAGTTGCGTCACCGCCCACTGCAGGACGATGCGCAGCGCCCGCCCACGCTCCTCGACGGTGGGCGTGACCGGGTCCAGCACCAGCGCCGGCGTCACCAGGTCGGTTGCGGCCAGCGGCGAACGCGAGAGCGCCAGCCCGTTCTGATAGTGCTTGAACGCCTCGTTGACCAGCAGTTCATAGTCCATGTCACCATTCTACCGCACTTGAGTTGCTGAGCCGATTTGATGCGATTCGTCCCGTCAAATGCCAGTAGACAGGAAGTGCGAGAGGTGTACTATTGTCAGTAGATTGTTCTGTGAAGCTGCGTCGTGTCTTCGGGGTGAGGTTTGCGGCGGTTGTTGCCCGCAGTTTGGGAGGGTGCGATGAAAACGGGATTGATCCGCATGGTTGCAGCGCTCATCTTCGGCGGGGTGCTGCTGCTGGCGCTCCTGGCTGCGCTGCAGCCGCAGACCGCGACCGCCAATCCCGGCGCACCGCCGGAGCCGGGCAATGCTGCCCCGCGCAGCCTGCACATCACGGCGTTCTACACCGACGGCTTCGCTGTGGCCTGGGCGCCGGTGACGCTCACGCTGCCCGCGGGCGAGTATCGCTGGCAGGTGATGGAGCGCCCTGGCGGGCCGCCCGTGGCCCAGGGCGCCACCGCCGATCTGCAGACAACGACCTTCACGGTGCATGGCTTGCAGCCGGGTCAGACTTATTATATCGAGGTGCGCACCTGGGTGGCGGGGAGCGGACAGGGCGGCGTCCTGAGCCGTGCGGCGACACTGGTGGCTGTCACGCTGGACAGCCGGACGCTCCTAGTGGCCGTCTACTTCGCCGCGGACAACGACCTGGCGCCCTACATCCCGCTGATCAGCGAACGCTTGCGCGCCGGCACGGCCAACAACCCCAACGCCCGCGTGCTCTACTTCACCGATGGCGCCGCCGCCGGTGACACCCAGATCGCGGCGATCGCGCACGGCGTCATCACGCCTACCGACCTGGTGGCGGCGGCCTGGGGCGCGACAGAACTCGACTCCGCCGACCCAGCCGTGCTGGGCTGGTTCCTGCGCACCGCGCGCGAACAGACCCAGGCCGATCTGAACATCGCGGCGATCCTGGGCCACGGCGTAGCGTTGGCGCCGGAGCTCGCCCACATCCCCGCCACGGCGCCGGGCGATCCACCGGCAGCGCCGGAGCCGGGGCTGCCCGCGCTGCCCCAGGGACTGGACTACACGCCCGGCGACGTGACCGACGGCGGCTATCTCAGCACGCCCGACCTGGGCGCGGCGCTGACGCTGGCTACGGCCGATGGCGCCGCGCCTTTCGACGTGATCTTCTTCGACCAGTGTTTCCAGGGCAATCTCGACGTGCTCTATGAAGTGCGCCAGGCCGCCACCGTCTTCGTGGCTTCGCCCAACTATGCCTGGCTGGTGGCGCCCTACGCCCTCTACCTGCCCCATTTCGCCCCGGCTGCCGCGCCCGACGCCATCGCCGACGCGATCATCCACATCTACCAGGCGCTGCTGACGAACCAGAATCCGAACGCGATCTTCTACGTGCGCAGCGCCGACCTGCCCGCCATCGCCGCCGCGGTCGACCAACTGGGCGACGCGCTGGGACGGGCACTGGCCGCCGGCGCCGTTGCGCCGATCCGCCTGGCCGCGGAGCAGAGCAAATATGTGGACACGACCCAGTGTGGCCGCGGCTATCTGCATCTGGGGCAGCCCGACGAGTTGATGGGCGCCGGCTCCTTCGCCCGCATTCTGCGCGCCCAGTTTGGTTCGGGCGACGGCTTCGGCGTCGATGCTGCCGCCACGGCAGTGCTGGAAAGCCTGGAGCAGGTCACCAGCACCTTCCGCATCGGCCACCCCTACATCGAACCTACAGAGTTGTGGGACTATAACGACAAGCTCACGATCCTGGCGCCGCTGCCGCGCACCGCTCCGCCCACCGTGGCCTGGCGCGCCAGCATCTACCGCGGCGATGCGCCCTTCGTCGCCGTGTGGACGCCCGACCCCAGCCAGCAGATCGTTGTCACGCAGACCTTCGCCTATGTGCGTGAGGGGCGCTGGGACGAGTTCATCGGTGCGTGGTTCACTGCGCCGCTGACGCCCACCGTGGGGCAGTGGTGCACCTATGCGCCGCCGGGCATGGTGATGACCGACACGGTGGCGGCGCTGGCTGTGACGACCACCGTCGTGGCCGATGGCCTCCGCCTCACCTGGACGCCGCCCGCCGACCTGGAACCGGCGCTCTACCAGGTCTACGCACGGCGCCCCAACGGCATCAACCGCGAGCTGGTTGCTGTGTTGGAAGCCGACGCCACGGGCTACGACTTCATCACCGCCCGGCCCGGCAGCTATCAACTGGTCGTCGCAGCGGGGGCAAAGGTCTACCTGCCGGTGGTGGCTGGGGAGTGAGGATGGCACGCCAAGACGCAAAGGCGCAAAGATAGTTCTCTTGGCGTCTTTGCGTCTTGGCGTGAGCGCTCTGTCGCCACTCAAACCCCTGTGCTGATTCGATTTGAGCCGATTGCGCCGCCGCAATCCCCACCGGACTGCCTGCGTGCGGCGTACACTGGCAGTGCCGGCGGCGATCGGCTCACCGGCAGATCACACGATCAGCTTTGCTTGACAAGGAGGAGGCAATCATGTCAGCCATACCACAGGCTTCACCCAAACAGACGGTCAGCTTCGCCCTGGCGCTGCTGGCCGTCCTCATG
>JAPKMV010000510.1 GCA_026645635.1 Caldilineaceae bacterium | reverse complement strand
GTTCGGTCAGCGGTGCGGTGCTCGCCGGAGCGGTGGTCAATGTCACCTCCTGCGACGTGGACTGCACCTGGTATGAGATCGGCGCCGGCATGTGGGTGATCGCAGCGTCGCTGGCGCCGTTGCCACCCGAATAGGGCGCATCCCAAGCGCAGGCACCATAGAAACCAGGGGTTTTTGCAACGACGCAAACACAATCCGCAGATTGCGCAGAATACGCAGATTTGATGTCTGCCATCTGCGACAATCTGCGCAATCTGTGGATGAGCATGACTTTACCCCACACCCACGATCAGCCTGCGGTCAACAGGGTCAGAATGGCAAGGATGATGAAACAGGCTAACGCAGTCAGCATCACAATCAACAGATTGCGCTTCAAGCGTTCGTTGAACGGAACATAATCGCCACCCAAGAGGGGAATCCTGACTTCGACCGACGCACGCATCAAGTCAGCCTCGAGCTTGTCCAGGGTGCGCCGCGCCGCTTGCGCATCGACGCCGGGCTTGAGTGGCTCCGCCAGCGCGATTTGTCCCCAGGTTGCGTCGACAAAGCGCAGCATGTACTCGACCCCGCAGCCGGGGCAGGTGCAGCGATCCATCCCGCGCATTGCGACAAAATTGCCCTTGCACTTTTCACAAGTGAATGTGTGAGGCGCATCTGTCTGTCTGTTGCTTTGAACTGGCATGATCAACCTCCGGGGTGAAATAGTCGTTCGCCGCCATATTGTACACCTGGAACGCCAGCGCCAGCCCGGTCGATTGGCTGACCTTTGCCGGACATAACGACTGTGCTACACTTGAGCGCATGACGTTGCCTGTGATGTCCGCCAGGGGATCTGAGTTTTGCCAGGGAGAACGACCATGAGCCTTGTTTTGCAGCCAGAAGCGCCGCCGCTGCGCCGAGACTCTTCTGGCGCGCTGCGCGTTGGCAACTCAAGGGTGTTGCTGGAGTTGGTGATCCGAGCATTTGAAGATGGCGCAACGCCAGAGACCATCAATCAGCAGTACCCAACCACCTCGCTCGCCGATCTTTATGGCGTGATCGCATACTATCTGCGCCACCGCAACGAGATCGACGCTTACCTGGGGGAGCGCGAACAACAGGCAAGGGAGGTTCGCCGGCGGATTGAAAGCTCCCAGGAAGATCTGGCCGCGGTGCGGCACCGTTTGTTGGCACGAAAACCGGTGCTGGCGGCTTGAGCGCCACCGGTTGAAACCGGTGTCTAAAATGCAAAACCTACTGAAGTAGGTTGACCCGGCGCCCAGTGCGCTTTAGCGCACTTTGGCTAGCAGACGCCGATTTCAATCGGCGGGCTGGCCGAGGTGCACCACCGATTGAAACCGATGACGGAGCTTCCGAAAGCAACACCATGACCCAACCCAACACCCTGTTCTACGGCGACAACCTGCCCGTCCTGCGCGAGCACATCGCCACGGCCAGCGTGGATCTGGTCTACCTGGACCCGCCCTTCAACAGCAGCCGCAGCTACAACGTGCTCTTCAAGGATGAGAGCGGCCAGGAGGCGGACGCGCAGATCACCGCCTTCGAGGACACCTGGCACTGGAACCACAAGGCCGAGGAGACCTACTTCCAACTGATCACCCAGGGCGACGAGGCCGTGGCGCGCATGATCGAGGCGATGCGCCACTTCATCGGCGCCAACCAGATGATGGCCTACCTGGTGATGATGGCGGCGCGGCTGGTGGAACTGCACCGCGTGCTCAAACCCACCGGCAGCCTCTATCTCCACTGCGACCCAACGGCGAGCCATTATCTGAAGGTGGTGTTGGATACGATTTTTGGGCCGACAAACTATCACAGCGAGATAATCTGGAAGCGCACGACAGCGCACAGTGGGGCACACCGCTATTCGCCAGTCCATGACGTAATCCTCTTCTATTCAAAATCTCAGCAATTCATCTGGAATGACGTCCGGCTGGACTACGATGAGGCGTATCTGGACAAGTACTACAAGTATGACGACGGCGACGGGCGCCTATTTTGGCGCGACAATTTATGTGCTGCCGGCACTCGCAAAGGGCGATCAGGTTTGCCGTGGCGCGGGATTGACCCCACTGACAAAGGAATGCACTGGAAATATACAATCGATAAACTCGATGAGCTTGATGCCGAAGGACGCATCTACTGGCCATCCAAAGGCGGAATGCCGCAGTACAAGCGATATCGCGACGAACTCAAGGGCAAGGCGATCTCGGACATTTGGGACGACATTGATCGTATCAATCCAGTTGGCGCTGAACGCCTCGGCTACCCCACCCAGAAGCCCGTCGCACTCCTCGAACGCATCATCGCCGCCAGCAGCAACCCCGGCGACCTGGTGCTGGATCCCTTCTGCGGCTGCGGCACCACCATCGCCGCCGCGCAGAAGCTGGGCCGGCGCTGGCTCGGCATCGACGTCACCCACCTCTCGATTGCGCTGCAAAAGTACCGCCTCAAGGACGCGTTCGGGCTGGTCGCGGGCAAGGATTACGCCATCAAGGGCGAGCCGGTCGATTACCAGTCCGCGGTGCAGCTCGCCCAGGACGACCGCTACCAGTTCCAGTGGTGGGCGCTCTCGCTGATCCAGGCGCGCCCGGTCAGCGCGCCCGCGGGCGGCAAGCAGGGCAAGAAGGGCGCGGACAGCGGCATCGACGGCGTGATCACCTTTGTCGACGACAACAGCGGCAAGGCCAGGCGCGCCATCGTCCAGGTCAAATCGGGCAAGGTCAAGGTGGGTGACGTGCGCGACCTGGTCGGTACGGTGGAGCGCGAGAAGGCGGCGCTGGGCATCTTCCTCACGCTGGAAGAGCCGACGCAGCCGATGCAGGTCGAGGCGGCGCAGGCCGGCTTCTACCACTCGCCCGGCTGGAATCGGGACTATCCGCGCATCCAGATCGCCACCGTGCAGCAGTTGCTCGACGGCGCTGCGCTCAAGCTGCCGCCGTCGGCCGTCACCTTCAAGCAGGCGGAGAAGACGGACAGCCAGGATGAGGCGCAGTTGGGGTTCCGCTTCGGACGGTAGGCGTTTTTCGTGCCCATTCGTCAAAATTCGTGCAATTCGTGACGTGTTGTGACGGCTGCCTCTCAGGAAACGATCCACTTCAGCGCTGCCCGGAAGGTGGCCGACGAACTGTCATTCCCCCGCCAACAACCCGCCCACCACCGCCACCGCCTGCTCCAGCGTATACGCGATCATCCCCCGCGGCAGCAGCCCGGCAGCCACCAGGTCATCGACCACCACCGTCACATCGGGCACGTCCAGCCCCAACTCGCGCAGCGCGCCGGCCTGGCCAAAAATGGCGGCGGGAGCGCCCTCCATCACCGTGCGCCCGTCGGCCAGCACGTAGAGCCGGTCGCAGATTTCCGCCAGTTCCTCCATGTTGTGGGAGATGATCACCAGCGTGATGCCCGCGTCGCGCAGTGCGACGATGCGTTCCATCAACTGGCGCCGCGCTTGCGGGTCGAGACCGGCAGTCGGCTCGTCGAGCACGAGCACCTCCGGCTCCAGCGCCAGCACGCCGGCCAGCGCGGCGCGGCGCATCTGCCCGCCGCTCAGCCGGAAGGTGATGCGATCCTTGAATTCCGCAAAGGGGAGGCCGACGGCGTCCATCGCCTTGCGCACCCGCTCGCGCACTTCCTCGCGGCTCAATCCCAGCTTGCGCGGGCCATAGGCCACATCGTCGCCCACATACTGCTCGAAGAGTTGCGCCTCCGGCATCTGGAAGACCAGCCCGACCCGCCGC
>JAPKMV010000050.1 GCA_026645635.1 Caldilineaceae bacterium | reverse complement strand
CGCCAAACTCAACATCTACCGCCGTGCCGGGGTGCGCGAGTATGTCGTTTGGCGCGTCTACGACGGCGCAGTCGACTGGTTCTTGTTGGATGAAGGTCGCTACCTTGCCCAACCGACCGACGCGGAGGGCTGCCATCACAGCCAGGTCTTCCCCGGTCTAATCTTGCCTGTGCCCGCGTTATTGGCAGGAGACTTGGCCCAGGTGCTGGGCGCAGTGCAGCAGGGCGTGCAGACGCCGGAGCACCGGGCATTCGTGCAGCGGCTGCTCGACCTTGCGCCGTAAGAAAGGATATTATGTCCACAAAAATTGGTTTTATCGGCCTGGGCATCATGGGGCGCGGCATGGCCGCCAACCTGCTCAAGGCCGGTTTCCCCCTCACTATCTGGAACCGCACCGCCAGCCGCGGCGATGACCTGGTCGCCGCAGGCGCACGGCGCGGCGCCAGCCCCGCGGACGTGGCCGCACAGAGCGACATCATCCTCGTCTGCGTCAGCGATACGCCCGACGTGGAAGCGGTGATTCTGGGCGAGGAGGGCGTGATCCACGGCGCGCGACCGGGGTCGCTGGTCGTCGACCACAGCACGATCAGCCCGCAGGCTACCAAGCTGCTGGCGGCAAAGCTGGCGGAACGGGGCGTCGCCATGCTCGACGCGCCGGTGAGCGGCGGCAGCGAAGGCGCAGCCAAAGGTACGCTGAGCATCATGGTGGGCGGCGCCGCGGCAGATTTTGCCCGCGCGCTGCCGGTCTTCCAGGCGATGGGTAAGGCGATCACCCATGTTGGCCCCAGCGGCGCCGGCCAGACGGTGAAGCTGGTCAACCAGGTGCTGGTGGTGGGCAACTGCCTGGCCATGTGCGAGGCGCTGATGTTCGCTCAGGCCGGCGGCGTAGATTTGGAGAAGACCTTCGCCGCCATCAGCCAGGGCGCGGCCGGCAGTTGGATGTTCACCAACCGCGCGCCGCAGATCATGCGCCGCGATTGGCGCCCCGGCTTCACCGTGGACTTGCAGCAGAAGGACCTGCGCCTGGTGCTCGACGCCGCCGACGATTTCGGCGTACCCCTGCCGGGTACGAGCCTGATCTTCCAACTCTACCGCACGCTCCAGGCGCAGGGGCTGGGCAGCGAGGGCAACCACGCGCTGGTGAAGGCGCTGGAGCATCTGGCGGGGTTTGAGATTGCGGGATTGGGCGACTGAGAGAGTGTGAGATTAGGAGATTCGAGATTGGAGATTGGTTTCGTTCCGGCGATTGACCCGCCCGTGGTGCAGCCGGAGTCTGCCTATTGGTTTTTGTTTCAGGAGGATCGGCTGCTGGTGCAGCAAGCGGCGGACGGGGGGCTGGCGCCCTTCTGCGCCGCGGCGGATGCACTGCCGGCGCCGCCGGTACGCACCCAGTATCTTGGCTGGTTGAGCGGGGCGGGCGAGCGGGTTCACTGCTATTCGGGCGAGCTGCCGCCTGACCTCGTCTTGACAAACGGCTACGCTGCGGTCGATCTGCGCCAGGTCTTCGAGGCGTTCGACCCACGCCTGTTCGGGCTGGCGGGCCGCGCCAAGCAGATCGCCCACTGGGACCGCGACCACCAGTTTTGTGGGCGCTGCGCCACATCCATGACGGCGCTGGAACACGAGCGGGCCAAGCGCTGCCCGGCCTGCGGGCTGACCAACTATCCGCGGCTCTCGCCGGCCATGATCGTGGCGGTCACGCGCACCAATGAGGAGGGCGTGGAGCAGATTCTCCTGGCGCGCAACCACCGCTTCCCCATCGGGCGCTACAGTGTCGTCGCCGGCTTTGTGGAGCCGGGCGAGTCGCTGGAGGACTGCGTGCGCCGCGAGGTGCGGGAAGAGGTCGGCGTGGCAGTGGACGAGATTCGCTACTTTGGCAGCCAGCCGTGGCCCTTTCCCAACTCGCTCATGGTCGGCTTCACCGCCCGCTATGCCGGCGGCGAGATTCACGTGGAGGAAGCGGAGATCGCCGAGGCGCGCTGGTTCACCGCCGACGCGCTGCCGCAGGTGCCCCCGAAGATCAGCATCGCGCGGCAGTTGATCGACTGGTTCGTGGCGCAGCATGGGGCTGCGGGTGCGCGCGTGGAAGACTGGCGCGTGCGGTAGGGTCAAATAGACCGCGGATTTGGCGGATGCGGCGGATTCTCGCGGATAAAAACACAAATCCGCGTCAATCCGCCTAATCCGCCAAATCCGCGGTCTATTCGCTTGCCTCAGCGCGCCACTCGTCTGCTTCGATCAGCGGCTCGCCCGCGCCGTGGTGGACAACGGTCTGGCTCTGCTCGCGCAGGTATTGTTGAAGGTAGTAGGGGCCGCCGGAGCCTTTGCTGCTGGTGCTGCTCCCCTTCCAGCCTCCGAAGGGCTGATAGCCCGGCCAGGCGCCGGTGGTGGCGCTGGTGTGGCGGTTGACGTAGATCGTGCCCGCCTCGATGGTCTCCAGGAAGGCGCGCACTTCGCCGGGATCGTTGCTGTAGCAGCCGGCCGTCAAGCCGAGGTCTACATCGTTCGCCCGCGCCAGCGCCGCGTCGAAATCGGTGAACGTCCCCACGACCACGATGGGCAGGAACATCTCCTGCCGCCAGAGATAATGGTCGTCGGGCAGGTCGGTGACCACCGTGGGCGCCACGTAGTAGCCGTGGGTGGCGAGGGTGGCGCCGCCGAAGGCGATCTTGCCGTGGGCGCGCAGGTCATCAGTAAAGCGCTGGTAGTTCTCATAGGCGCGGCGGTTGATCACTGGGCCGATCCAGACGTTGCGCTCGGTGGGGTCGCCGATGGCGATCTGCTGCGTCAGCGCCACCAGTTGCGCCACGAACGCATCCTTGATCGACTCATGCACGAGGACACGCGAGCAGGCCGAACACTTCTGCCCGGTCAGCCCGAAGGCCGCGCGCATGACGCCCTCGGCGGCCATCGCCACGTCGGCGCTGGCCCCGATGATCGTCGGGTTCTTGCCGCCCATCTCCGCCAGCACCGGGCGCGGGCGCGGCCCCTGCCCCACCTTGTAGCTGCCGGTGAAGGTGAATCCATCCACGCCCGGATGATCGACCAGGGCGCGGCCCGCATCCTTCTGGCCGGTGACCATGTTGATCACGCCCGCAGGAATGCCGGCGTCGTGGAAGCACTGCACCAGCAGCGTCGGGCTGTAGGGCGAATCCTCAGCCGGCTTCAGGACGACGGTGTTGCCGGCCAGGATGGCTGCGGCGGATGGCCCACCGGCCAGCGCCACGGGAAAATTGAAGGGTGCAATCACACCCCAGACGCCGTGCGGCTTGAGCACGCTTGTGTTGCGATGGCGGTCGCTCTCGCGGCCCTGCGGTTTGACAAAGCCGCCGTGCGCCTCCATCACGTCGCAGTAGGCGCGGATAAAGTCGGCGGCTTCCTCCACGTCGCCCAGCGCCTCCAGCCGGTTCTTGCCCACTTCCAGGCTGTCCACCGCAGCGATGTCGAAGAGCCGTTCACTGATCAACTCGGCGACGCGGCGCAGGAGTGCAACCCGTTCCGGCCAGGGCGTGGCGCGCCACGCGGGGAAGGCGGCGCGCGCCGCTCGCACCGCGCGGTCAATGTCGCCGGCGTCGCCGTCCTGGAAATGGCCCATGACGACGCCGATGTCGATAGGGCTGTGGGTGGTGAAGGTGCGCGCCGCGGTCGTCCACTGGCCGTCGATGTAAAGCATGTGCGTCTGGCCCAGGTTGGCGCGGGCCGCGGCCACTGCTTCCTCGTAGTATTCGTGGAGCAGCGGGTCCGGGCTGCCCAGGGTGGAGTAGGTGACCTTGATGTGTTTGCGTGGTGGCATGGTTTGCTTCCGTTGGTTTGATGGCCGCTGCGCGGCAATGAGTTTTGTTTGGCCAGTATAAGGGCCTGGGCAGCGCCGGTCAACGCCGCGCGCATCTGGCAGCGCGTTTCAAGGGGGGGCTGTGGATCACGAATTGCGCGAAAGGTGCGAAAGACACGAAAGGGTTCACGGCGCCTTTCGTGTCTTTCGCACCTTTCGTGCAGTTCGCGATCCAAAATGCTGCGTCACGCGGCGCGGTAGAGGCGCACTTCGCCGCTGTCATCACGGACGAGCCGCCCCTGATTGGCCAGATGCTCCAGGTGCGCCAGCGTCTCGGCGACGGCGAAGCGGATCTCGTGGGTGCTGAAGCGGTCATAGTTGAAGACGGCGTAGCTGACTTCCAGCGCCGTGGCGCCGGGCGCGGCCGCCGTGTACATGGCCGCCAGCCGGTGGTCATGATGCGCCAGCAGTTCGGCGATGCGCCCGCGCCAGTCGGTGAGCGGGCTGTGATGGCCGGGCAGCGCCAGCGCCACATCCAGCGCCACCACCTCCCGCAAGGAGCCCAGATAGTTGGCCAGCGGGTCGCCGTGGCTGTTCAACCAGTAGCCGATGTTGGGCGTGATCTTCTGGAGCACGTGATCGCCGCAAAGAAGCAGTCCGTCAGCCGCGCTGTAGAAGAGCAGTTGCCCGTCGGCGTGGCCCGGCGCGTGGATGGCGGTGAAGCTGCGCCCGGCCATCTGTACGGTCGCGCCGGGGGGAATCACTTCGATGGCGGCGGGCAGCGGGCGGGTCATGTTGCGCAGATAGTCTTGCTGCTTGAGCACCACCGTGGCCACCTCTGCGGCGACGCCCGCGCTGCGCAGATAGTCGTCGAAGAGGGTCCGCCGTGCGGGCGTCGTCTCATCGTACCAGGTGAACTGCGCCACGTCGCGTTCGATGGGCGACATGAAGAGCGGCGCGTCGCACTCCTGCTGCAGCCAGCCGGCCAGGCCGAAGTGGTCGGGGTGCATGTGCGTCAGCACGATGCGGTGGATATCGCGGCGGTGGATGCCCAGTTCGCGCCAGGCCGCTTCCCAGACTTCCACCAACTCAGGCCGGTGCAGCCCGGCGTCGAGGATCGTCCAGCCGTCGCCGTCGTCCAGCAGATAGCAGTTGACGTGGTTGAGGGCAAAGGGCAGCGGCAGCCGCACCTGGAAAATGGCGGGCGCGACTTCGCGGCAGACGGTGGCAGTGACGGGCAGCATGGGCAGTTCCTCACATTCTACTTGACGCAGAGACGCAGAGTAGCTGTTGCATTTCTATTCTCCGCATTTGCCTCTGCGCATCTCTGCGTCTCCGCGCCTCTGCGTCAAAAACGACTTGTCAGCCAGTATTGTAGCGCCCAATTTACGCCCATACTGTCGCCTGCGCAGCGACTTCGTCGTACTGGCGCAGCATCGCTTCGGCGATCGCGCGCCAGTCATAGCCGTGGGCGTACTCCTGGGCCTGGGCGGAGAGGCGGGCGCGCAACTCACTGTCGTGGAGCAGCGAGAGGATGCGCCCGGCCAGCGCCTCGGCGTCGCGGCGGGGCACCAGGAAGCCGTTGTAGCCGTCGCGCACGACGTAGGCCAGCCCGCCCACTTCGGAGGCGATCACCGGCGTGCCCATCGCCATCGCCTCCAGCGCCACCATGCCGAAGCTCTCGTAGTGCGACGGCATGACGACCATCTCGGCGGCCGCGTAGTACATGGGCAGGATCTCCTGGTCGCGCGCGCCGGCAAAGGCCACCAGTTCCTCCAGCCCCAGGTCGTCGCGCAGCTTGTGCAGCCGCTCCATCTCGGCGTCCAGCGTTTCCGCCCACGGGTCGCCGCCGATGATGGTGACGCAGGTGTCGGCCAGGGAGGTGGCGTGGCGGGCATTGAGCAGCGCAATCGCCTCCACCAGCGTGTCGATGCCCTTGAGCGGCTCGATGCGTCCGGCAAAGAGGATGTTCTTGCGGTGCGGCGGAATGCCGATCATCTGCTTGGCCTGGGCCTGGGGCAGCGGGTGAAAGTGGTTCGTGTCGACGCCGGGCGGGATCACCACGATCTTGGCCGGATCGGCGTCGTAGAGATCGCACAGTTGCGCCACCTCCGCCGGCGTGGCCGCAACCAAACGATCGGCGATCTGCACGACGCGGGCTTCGCCTTCCAGCCGGCTTTGCGGCGCGTACTCGCTTGCGTCGCGGGCGATCTGGTTTTTCAGGTGGCCCAGCGTGTGGAACATGTGGATGATCGGCGCGCCGCCCCACGCTGCGCGCAGCTTTTCCGCAGCCAGCCCCGACTGCCAGTAATGGCTGTGGATGACGTCGTAGACGTGGCCCTCGGTCGCGGCAAAGGCCAGGATGTTGGCCACGAATTCGTCGATGTAGGCGACCAGGTCGTTGACGGCCAGCGGCTGCTCCGGCCCGGCGGGAATGTGGATGACGCGGGCGTGCGGCCCCAGATCATGCTTGACGCGCGGCTGACATTCGTCCTGGGAGCGGGTGAAGATGTCGACTTCCATCCCCATCTCGCCCAGGGTGCGGCTCAGGTCGCGCACATAGACGTTCATGCCGCCGGTCTTTTTGCCGCCCAGCGTGGCCAGCGGGCAGGTGTGATAGCTGAGCATAGCGATGCGCCGCGGGGGCGCCTCGAACGTCAATGGCATATAATTCCTTGTTGCAGGTGACCCAGCAAGATGATAATGATGCGCAGGCGATCCTTGTGCTGTTATTTTTAGCCCGTCGGCATGGGACAGTCTGTAACCTCGGCTATCATGGCGGGTTGATCAGGGGACAAGTAATGGAACCATACGCTGCACTTTTCCTTTCGCCACACCTGGATGACGCGGCGCTCTCCTGCGGCGGGCAGATCGCCGTAGCGACGCGCCAGGGGCGGCGCGTGCTGATCGTCACGGTGATGGCCGGCGACCCGCCGGCGGATGCCGCCAACGACTACATTGCCAGCCTGCACGCGCGCTGGGAACTGGGGCGCGACGCCGCCGCCCAGCGCCGGGCCGAAGACCTGGCCGCGTGCGCCCTGCTCGGCGCCGACGCCCTGCACCTGGACGTGCCCGACTGCATCTACCGGCTCGACCCGGCCAGCGGCGCGCCCCTCTACGTCGCCGACGCCGACATCTTCGGCGAGATTCATCCTACAGAGACGCCGCTGGTGGCGCGCATTGCCGGGCTGCTGCGTGCGTTGCCCGCGGCGGTGGAGGTCTACGCGCCGCTCACCGTTGGCCATCACGTGGATCACCTGCTGGTGCGCGCCGCGGCTGAGCAGGTCTGGGGCAATGGGCTGCGCTACTACGAGGACTATCCTTACGCCCAGCAACCGGGCAAGTTGGACGCGGCACTGGCTACCGGCGCCTGGCGAGCCACGGTGATCGCGCTGGACGCTGCTGCGCTGGACGCCAAGTGCGACGCAATCAGCGCGTTCCGCTCGCAGCTGAGCACCTTCTTCAGCGACCGCGCTGATCTGGAGGCGCAGGTGAAGGGATATGCGGCGCAGGTTGGCGGGGAAAGGACATATGTGACTGAATGGTGACGCCAGGGCGCCCCACCCAAACCTGGTCGCCCTTTCAATTGGAACGGCAGCCAGGACTGAGAGAACAGAAAAGCGTCTCAGCTTGAGCCGAGACGCTTTCGTCAACATATCGTTGCGCAAGGTTGACAACCACCGCAACAATGCTTCTACATGCCACCACTGGCGTTGCGGCCAATGGTAGTGCCCCTACTCCGATTTGAACGGAGATGCCCATACGGGCACAGGCCCTCAACCTGCTGTGTATACCAATTCCACCATAGGGGCATTACATTTCCGATTATACGCCTGCCGCCTAAAAAGTCAAAATCGCCAGCGAACGTGCGGCAGGGACACAAGCAGGACACAGAGGGCGCAGAGGTGACACAGAGATCACAGAGAGAGCAGAGGGTTCTCTGTTTCCTCTCCGCGCACTCTGTGCCTTCTCTGCGCCCTCTGTGTAGTCAATCCCCTTACGATCTGCGCAGTGTCAGCATCGCCGGCACGGCATCGAACAGCGCGAAGCCGAAGGGCAGGCCGATGATGGTCATGCACAGGAAGTAGCCCACCGAAAGCGCTAACGCCGCCAGCCACCAGCCCACGAAGATGAACCAGAGCGCTCGTAGCAGGAAGTTGTGCTGCGGCACACTCACCGGCCCGTAGGCCGAGATCATTTGCGGCGGCTGGCGCAGCGCCATGATCATCGGAATGTTGTTGAGGATCATGATCCCGAAGGGGATCGTCACCACAAGCACCAGCAGGAAATAGGCCGCGGTGACGGCAAACGAGCCGAGCCACCAGCCGATAAAGACAAACCAGAGAATCTGGATCAGGCAGCCCGGCCCCTGTTTGACCGTGACCACCGGAGTATTGTTGTTCACGCGCGCCTCCTCGTTCTTGTGCTGTGCAGGCGGCGCTGGTTGCGCCACCCGGCAATTGACTACCCACCAGTACGCAGCCAATCCGGCTAAGTTGCGCCGCCCGCTGCGCCGCGCTCAATTGCTGACGTTCTTCTAACGTTGCGCCAACGGTGGTCTGACATTCGCCGGCTACACTCACAATCGGCACGTGAAACCACTGAATGCAGTCGAACAGACAGGTGGCTCACGGCGCCACAGTATTGTCAGTAGGAAGCATATCACGCAGGAGGTAACTTATGACAACTTTGACCCGTTGGGATCCCTATCGCGAGTTGGCGACAATGCGCACGATGATGGATCGACTGATGGACGAGGACGTCTTCGGTTTGCCCCGCCTGTGGGAGCGCCGCAATGAATTCAACCTGGCGCTCGACGTGGCCGAACAGGACGACGCCTATATCGTCAAGGCTTCGGTCCCAGGCATTACGCCGGAAGATGTCGAGATCACCCTGGCCGACAACGTGCTCACCATCAAGGGTGAGATTCAGGAGGACAAGGAGATCAAGGAAGAGACCTATCATCTGCGCGAGCGCCGCTTTGGCCAGTTCATGCGCAGCGTGACCCTGCCGATGCCGGTCGACGCCGCCAGGATCGAGGCGGTTCACGAAAACGGCGTGCTCACGCTCACCCTGCCCAAGGCTGAAGCCGCCAAGCCAAAGAAGATCGAGGTCAAGAAGATCGTCGCCGGCTGAGCGATGAGGTAAAAAACAGGAATAGACCGCGGATTTTGCGGATGAGGCGGATTCACGCGGATAAATGCAAAAATCCGCGCGAATCCGTCAAATCCGCGGTCTATCCCAATCTGGCTGTCCCCGCAAGTTTCGGGTAAAATCCCCCGCAGAGTTCGACGCAACTTTGCCGCACCAACCTTCACCAAAGGCAGCCAGACATGACAGATTCCACCAATTTTCTGACGCGCGCCCAGGCCATGGCCGAGCAGCTTGTCGCCTGGCGCCGCGACATCCACATGCACCCGGAATTGAGCTTCCAGGAACAGCGCACCGCCGGCAAGGTGGTCGACGCGCTGACCGCGCTCGGCATCGAAGCGCAGGCCGGCGTGGGCAAGACCGGCGTCGTCGGCTACCTGGGCGAAGGCAGCCCGGTGATCGGCATCCGCGCCGACATGGACGCCCTGCCCATCGACGAGGCCAACGACGTGCCCTACCGCTCGCAGACCCCCGGCGTGATGCACGCCTGCGGCCATGACGCGCACACGGCCATCTTGCTTGGCGTGGCCACCCTGCTCTCCACCATGCCCGACCGTCCCGCCGGGCAGATTCGCTTCGTCTTTCAGCCCAGCGAGGAGGCCGCCGACAGCGAAAACAAGTCCGGCGCGACCCGCATGATCGAAGATGGCGCGCTGGAAGGCGTGGACGCCATGCTTGCGCTCCACGTGGCCAGTGACCTCCAGGCCGGCAAAGTGGAGATCGGCGACGGCTACGTCAGCGCCAACGAGGACTCCTTCGAGGTCTGGCTGCGCGGCACCGGCGGCCACGGCGCCATGCCCCACCAGACCGTGGACCCGGTCTTCATCCTCGGCCCGGTGCTGGCCGCGATCCAGGGCATCCGCGCCCGCCGCGTCGACCCGACCAAGGCGGCGGCCGTCTCCATCGGCATCATCCGCGCCGGCGCGGCCAGCAACGTCATCCCTGCCGTCGTCTACCTCTCCGGCACGATGCGCAGCTTCGACGATGCCACACGTGAACAACTCAAAGCCGAACTCGCGCAGGCGCTGGAGGTAGCACGCGCCCTGGGCGGCGACTACGAATTGAAGATCAAGCCCGGCTATCCGTCCATGTACAACGACCCGGCCGTGGCTGCGGTGATCCGCGAATCTACCACTGCGCTGGCCGGCGCCGAAATTCTGGAGCCGGCGCTCCCGCAGATGGGCGCAGAGGATTTCGCCTACATGACGCGCCAGGCGCCGGGCGCCATGTTCATGCTCGGCGCGCGCATTGGCGACGACAAGCGCCCGCACCACACGCCGGTTTTCGACATCGACGAGACCGTGCTGCCGCTGGGCGCGGCAGTGCTGGCGGATGCGGCCTGCGCGCTGCTGCGTGAGAAGGCGAAGTGACGCCGATGCGCACCGATCTCGCCTACGCCGAGGCGCTGGACGCAGCGGACCCGCTGGCGCCCTTTCGCCAGCACTTCAGCTTTCCCGATCCGGCGCTGATTTATCTGGACGGCAACTCGCTGGGCCGGCTGCCTGCGGCCAGCCCGGCGCTCAGCCGCCACATCGTCGAGCACACTTGGGGCGACCGCCTGATCCGCAGTTGGAACGAAGGCTGGTTCGACCTGCCCGAACGCATCGGCGCCAAGATCGCCCGGCTGATCGGCGCGGATGCCGACGAGGTGATCGTGGCCGACTCGACTTCGGTCAACCTGTTCAAGCTGGCGGTGGCCGCGCTGCGCCAGCAGGCCGGACGCACGCGCATTCTCACCGACGACCTCAACTTTCCGTCCGACCTCTACATTCTGCAAGGCGCCATCGACCTGTTGGGGCGCGGACACCGGCTGGAGGTTGTGCCCTCGCCCGACGGCATCCACGGCCCCGTCGACGGTCTCACCGCCGCGCTGGACGCGGACACGGCGCTGCTGACGCTCTCCCACACGGTCTTCAAGAGCAGCTACACCTACGACATGGCGCAGATCACGCAGCGCGCCCACGCCGCCGGTGCGCTGATGCTCTGGGACTTGAGCCACAGCACCGGGTCCGTGCCAGTCGATCTGCACGCCGCGGGCGCAGACCTGGCCATCGGCTGCGGCTACAAATATCTGAACGGCGGGCCGGGCGCGCCAGCCTTCCTCTACATCCGCCGCGACCTGCAGGAGGCGTTGCACAACCCCATCAGCGGCTGGATGGGGCAGGCCAACCTCTTCGCCTTTGGGCTGGACTACACACCGGCGCCGGGGCTGCGCCGCTTCCTCACAGGCACGCCGCCGGTGCTCTCCCTGGCGCTGCTGGAGACCGGTGTGGATGTGCTGCTGGAGGCCGGGATGCCGGCGCTGCGCGCCAAGTCCGTGCAGCAGACGAGCTATTTGATCGACTTGTGGGAAGCGCACCTGGCGCCGCTGGGCTACGCGCTCAACTCGCCGCGCGACCCGCAGCAGCGCGGCTCGCACATCTCCCTGGGCCATCCCGAAGGGCTGCGCATCGCCCGCACGCTGATCGACGAACTGAACGTATTGCCCGATTTCCGCGCGCCTGATAACATCCGCCTGGGCATTGCGCCGCTCTACAACACCTTCGCCGACATTCACACCGCCGTACAGCGCATGGCGCAGGTGGTCGCCGAACGCCTGTACGAGCGCCAGCCGAAAAGCGCGGCGGTTGTCACATAACATAATCTCTCAATCTCTTAATCGCACAATCTCTCTTGTGAACGAGATTGTGCGATTAGGAGAT
>JAPKMV010000509.1 GCA_026645635.1 Caldilineaceae bacterium | reverse complement strand
CCCTATTCGGTGGTGGTGGGTGTGCCCGGCCGCATGCGCGCCCGCAGCGGTGATCTGGTCGAGGATACGCGCCACGAAGACCTGCAGCACAACTTGCTCCACGACACGACGCTGGAACTGCTCCAGCAGGTCATCACCCGTGTCGGCCGGCTAGAGAAGGAAGCAGCACACGCCGACGACGCCTATGCCGTGCACAATGCGGTCGAGGTGAATGGGTACGACGGGCCGTGGGGGATTTGAGGAGGAGTTTTGGTAGTTCTTGGTCTTGGGGTCTTGGGGTTGTGCAGAAGCCACCCAAGACCCTACTACCCCACTTACCCGAAAACCCCAACTACCCCAAGACCCTACACCTCCACCGCCCTAACTTCCCGACCGATAATGCACCTCGCTCATCTGTCGCAGCCGGTCTGCCGCCTGTTCGGCGGTGATGTCGCGCTGGGGATTGGCCAACATCTCGTAGCCGACCATGAACTTCTTCACCGTGGCGGAACGCAGCAGCGGCGGGTAGAAGTGGGCGTGCAATTGCCAGTGCGGGTGCTCCTTGCCGTCGGTCGGCTGGCCATGCCACCCCATCGAATAGGGGAAACTCGTCTCGAACAGATTGTCGTAGCGGGTGAGCAGCCGTTTGAGGATGGCGGCCAGGGCATTGCGTTCGTCGTTGCTCAGGCCCGGCACGCTGCGCACGTGGCGCCGCGGCAGCAGCATCGTCTCGAAGGGCCACACCGCCCAGTAGGGCGTCAGCGCCACCCAGTGTTCGTTTTCCACCACCAGCCGTTCGCCGTTGGCCAACTCCGCAGCCAGATAATCGAGGAGCAGCGGCGTCCCCTTGCGCGCCAGGTAGGCGCGCTGCTGTTCGTCCTCTTTCGCCGGCTCCAGGGGCACGCTGGAACTGGCCCAAATCTGGCCGTGCGGGTGCGGATTCGAGCAGCCCATCACCGCACCCTTGTTCTCGAAAAGCTGGACATAGTGGATCGCCGGGTTGGCGCCCAGTTCCACCACCTGCTCGCTCCACACATCCACCACGCGGCGGATGTCGGCGACGGCCATCTGCGGCAGCGTGAGGTCGTGGCGCGGGCTGAAGCAGATCACGCGGCAGACGCCGGTCTCACCTTCGGCCTGAAAGAACGCGTCATCGCCCACAGGGCCGCGGGGGCCGTCGGCCAGGAGCGCAGCAAAGTCGTTGTCGAAGACAAAGGTGCTGGGATAGGGTGGGTTCTGGCGACCGCCGGCGCGCTCATTGCCCGGGCAAAGATAGCACTTTGGGTCATACGCGGGGCGGTCATCGGGTGGCGTGCGCTCCACCTGGCCCTGCCAGGGGCGCTTGGTGCGGTGGGGCGAAACCAGCACCCAGTCGCCGTTGAGCACGTTGCGGCGGCGATGGGGATGTTCCGTTGGGTCAAACTGGATGGTAGTCATGTTGGCGCCGATCCCTGTCCTTCGCTGCTTTGTGATTCCGTAGGTTGATTGTCAACTACTCCGCCGCCGCCTGCGCCAGAGCGATTGCCCCGAGCACGCCGGCGCGATTGCCCAGCCCCGGCGGCACGATGAAGTGGTCGATGCCTTCCTGCAACTCGGGCTTCTGGACGTAGCCGTTGAGCAGCGTCTGGACTTCGGCGCGGATCAGCGGGAAGAGGTGCAGTTGGTCCATGACGCCGCCGCCCATGATGATGCGCTGCGGCGAGAGAATGGTGATGATGTTGACCAGCCCCAGCGCCAGATAGTGCGCCTCCAACGCCCACGCCGGGTGGCCGGGCGCCAGGTCGCGCGCGCTGATCTGCCAGCGGTCCTCGATGGCCGGCCCGCAGGTGAGACCCTCCAGACAGTCGCCGTGATAGGTGCACCAACCTTTGTATGGATCGCGTTCGCGGTCGTGGGGGACGCGCATGTGTCCCATTTCGGAGTGCATCAGGCCGTGGATGAGCCGCCCGTTGACCATGCCGCCGCCGCCGAGACCGGTGCCCACGGTGAGATAGACAAACGTATCCAGCCCCTGCGCCGCGCCCCAGCGATGCTCCCCCAGCGCGGCGCCGTTGACATCGGTGTCGAAGCCGATGGGCACCGCAAGCGCCTCTTGCAGCACGCCGACGACATTGGCGTGCGCCCAGTGGGGTTTGGGCGTGGTGGTCACATAGCCAAAGGTGGGTGAGGCGGGGTTTGGATCCACCGGCCCAAAGCTGGCCACGCCGATTGCTTTGAGCGGGTGGCGGGCATGTTGCTCGCGAAAATAGGCGATGGCCTTGCCTAGAGCCTCCGCCGGTGTGCTGGTGGGGAAACGGATTTCGTCGCGCAGATCGTCGGGGCCGCTGCCCACCGCGCAGACAAACTTGGTTCCGCCAGCCTCGATGCCACCGTACAGATCCATGCGACTTCTTCCTTTGCTGACCGGTTTATGGTTTGGTTGAACGAGCCCTTTGCCATGAGTTTATCACAGAGCGGGCGCGCTGCGAAGTGCCATTATCGAGACAGATCAACGCGGCTTGATTACCGCCAGCAGCACCTGGCCGCTGGTCAGTTCCACCAGGTGCGCCGCAAACGCGTCTACATGGGCGTCGGGCAGTTGGAGGCGGTAGGTCACGTCGGCTGCAAACTGCTGGTCGAGCACCTGCACCTCGTAACCGGGCAGAATGCGTTGGATGGGCGTCACCGCGCTGTAATCGACGACCACGGTCAACTCCGCGCTGGGCACGCGTTCCACGGTGGGCAGGGTGGTCAACGCCAGTTGCACGCCGCCGCTGTAGGCCTTGACCAGCCCGCCCGTGCCCAGCAACGTGCCGCCAAAGTAGCGGGTGACGACCGCCACGACCTCGCCGATGTCGGCGTGGAGCAGCACGTTGAGCATGGGGCGGCCCGCCGTGCCGTGCGGTTCGCCGTCGTCGCTCATGCCCATCTGTGCGGTGCTGCCGGGAGGCCCGACCACGTAGGCCCAACAGTTGTGCGAGGCGTCGGCAAACTCGGCGCGCACGCCGGCGATGAAGTCGCGCGCATCGTTCAGCGTGGGCGCATGGCCGACGGTGGTGATGAAGCGGCTGCGCTTGATCTCTTCTGCAACGCGATGGCGCGCTGCAGGGATGCGATAGCGGTCAGAGGCGCTCATGCCAGGCGGTCAGCGCAGGGCAAAGGCGTCGTCTTCGAGGTCATCCTCTTCGTCGTATTCGCTTTCGTCGAGGTCGATCTCCTCGTAGTCGTCTTCGGCGCTCAGATCCGCGTCCAGCAGCGCAGCCGCATCCAATTCCTCAAGGTTCATGTCGTCCTCGAGGGAGAAGCCGTCCAGTTCGTCTTCCCAGTCGTCGTCCTCATCGTCATCGACAATGTAAAGATCCACTTCGATGGGGTGCAGGCCGACCACCTCCAACCGGACGCCACAATTGGGGCACGTGACGCGCTGGCCGACGCGTGCGCGGCCGATCAGGTCAAGTTCCGCATCGCATTCGACGCACAAAGCAGACATGATGCCCTTTCTATGCCCGTGGTTTCTGTCGCTGCGCCGGAACGCACAGCATTTGCACGGTGCATGTTACCGTTCTAGCACGAATCGAGGCGCGGCGCAATAGCCAACTTAATCTTTGCGCCTCCGCGTTGAAGTGGGCTGGCTTTACAAACAATAGACTTTATCGGCGATAAGGACTCTCACGCAAAGGCGCAAAGACGCCAGGAGAAAAACCCTTAGCGACTTTGCGTCTTTGCGTGACATAAGGCAATTCCCGATAAAGTCCAATCTCTCAGCGGAAGCGCCGCGCCAGC
>JAPKMV010000508.1 GCA_026645635.1 Caldilineaceae bacterium | reverse complement strand
GCTGCCTACGACGGCGATACGCCCACCGCCGACCGCATCCGCATCCGCAAGACCGCGCGCATCGTGCTCACCAACCCGGACATGCTCCACGTGGGCATTCTGCCCTACCACTTGCAGTGGGCCGGCTTTCTCGGCGGGCTGCGCTGGGTCGTGGTGGACGAGATGCACACCTATCGCGGCGTCTTTGGCAGCCAGGTGGCCAACGTGCTGCGCCGTCTGCGCCGCCTCTGCGCGCATTATGGCGCAACGCCGCGTTTCATCTGCACCAGCGCCACCATCGCCAACCCGGTCGAACTGGCCGAGCGGCTGATCGAGCAGCCGGTGACGCTGGTCGACGACAACGGCGCGCCGCGCGGTGCGCGCCAGGTGATCCTGGTCAACCCGCCGCTGCTCGACGCCGAACGGGGCATCCGCCGCAGCGCCACGCTGGAGACGGCCGACCTGGCTGCGCGCTGCATCGGCGCCGACTTGCAGACTATCGTCTTTGGCCGCGCGCGGCAGACGACGGAGCTGCTGCTCACCTATGTGCGTGAGCGTGCGCCGGGACGGCAGGACGCAATCCGCGGCTATCGCGGCGGCTATCTGCCCACCGAACGCCGCGCCATCGAAGCAGGGTTGCGCGGCGGTGAAGTGCGGGGGGTGGTCGCCACCAACGCATTGGAACTGGGCATCGACATCGGCCAATTGCAGGTCGCGCTGATCTGCGGCTACCCTGGCGCCATCGCCAGCGTGTGGCAGCAGATGGGACGCGCCGGGCGCGGCGCGGAGGGCGCGCTGGCGATCCTGGTGGCCACTGCCGATCCCCTCGACCAGCACTTGATCCAGCACGTGGACTATCTCTTTGAGCGTTCGCCAGAGCACGCGCTGATCAACCCCGACAACCTGCTGCTGCTGCTCGACCAGGTGCGTTGTGCGGCGTTCGAGGCGCCCTTTGATGCGGGCGAGTGGCTGGGCGGCAGCGCGCGCACCGACGACGTGCTGGCGCTGCTTGAGGAGCAGGGCGAGGTGCGGCGTCACGGCGACCAGTTCTTCTGGAGCGGCGAGAGTTACCCGGCGCGACACGTCAGCCTGCGCAGCGCCGGCGCCGACAACGTGGTGATCCAGGCTCAGGCGCCGGGAGAAGCGCCCACGGTCGTCGGCGTGGTCGATCCAGGCAGCGCGCCACTGCTGGTGCATGAGGGCGCTATCTATCTTCACGAGGGGCAGAGTTATGAGGTGCGCCAGCTCGACATGGCGGCGCACACCGCCATCGTGACGCCGGTGCAGGTGGACTTCTACACCCAGGCGTCCACCGAACACGATGTGGCGGTGACGGCCGTCCACGGCGAGCGCGCTACGGCCACGGTGGCCGCTGCCTTTGGCGATGTGACGGTCACTGCGCAGGTGGTCGGCTTCCGGCGCATCCGTCGCGGGACGCATGAGACGCTCGGCGTGCAGCCCTTGACCTTTCCGCCGACGCTGCTGGACACCGCGGCCTACTGGTTTGCGGTGCAGCCGGCGGCGCAGGCAACGCTGGCGCGCGCCGGGCTATGGTTTGACTCGGTCAACGATTACGGTCCCAACTGGCAGGCGCAGCGCACGCGGGTGCGGGCACGCGACCGCTATCGCTGCACCGCGTGCGGCCAGCCGGAAGCGCCGGGGCAAGAGCACGACGTCCATCACCGCATTCCCTTTCGCACCTTCGGCTATGTGGCAGGCGTCAACGAGCACTACCTGAGCGCCAATCAACTCGACAACCTGGTGCTGCTCTGCCGCGCCTGTCACCGGCGGCTGGAGACCGCAGGCCGGCTGCGCACCGGGCTGGACGGCGTGGCCTATGCCCTGGCCAACCTGGCGCCGCTCTTCCTCATGTGCGACCGCAGCGATCTGGGTGTTTTTGTGGCGCGCAGTGACCCTGGTGCGGCGACGACGGCTGCGAGTCAAGCCACCCTCTATCTCTTCGAGCGCGTGCCCGCCGGTCTGGGCTTCAGCGCGCAGTTGTTCGACCTCCACGACGATCTGCTGGCCGCGGCACGCGAGCGCATCGCGGCTTGTCCCTGCCGCTACGGCTGCCCGGCGTGCGTCGGCCCCGTGCTGGAAGATCAGCCGAATCAACTGGAGACGAAGCGGTTGACGGTGGGAATGCTGGAGATCCTGTGTGATGCTTCCTTGTGAAGGCCGGGGCGCTGAAGATGCCGCCGGAACCCCAAGTGAGGACGGAGAGCAGGTCGTGGAGGGTGGATGCGAATATCGAGTACCAACTATGCCCAGACTATCTGAATTTTCTCGTCTTGACGCATGCGCCACATCGCTATTCCCGGGTGGGCAACGCGCAGCACACAGCCCATCGGGAAAGTTCTCGTCCAGGATGATCATGCCGGTTCCAGGGTGTAGTCAGCAATGTGCTCGATAAAGGCATGGTTTGCCAGCCGCACGGCCTCAGCAATTGCCTCTCTCGTCACTTTGCCAGACCATTCCTCTTCGATGGTTTCCCATGCCATGCCTCTGGCAACCTGATCCAGCACCTGCGCCACCATGATGCGGGTGCCCCGGAAGGTTGGCTTGCCGTGGCAGACCTTTGGATCCGTAACGATATAGCGACCAACCAGTTTGTGTGCCATTGATTTCCCAATCCCCCGACGGAGCGTAGCCTACGCTGACGTTGCCAGAATACTCAAACGTGAACCATTTCGCTTATTCTGTCCGACCATTAGCCGTCATGCAAGTAGTCAAACGCAATGCGTACTCACCGCCGTCGCGACTTTCGCCGTTCCCCCCGGCTCATCTCCATGATCTCATCCGGCGTCTTGCCTTCTTGCAGCAGCCACTCCCGCCGCGGCTTGAGCGCGTTGGTGGGACAGACGCCCACGCACTGCCCGCAGAAGACGCAACTCGTCTCCGGCATGGGCAGGTCGAAGAAGGTGCCGATCTGCGTGTGGTAGCCGCGCCCGTCGAAGTTGAGCGCAAAGGTGTACTGCGCATCCTCGGCGCAGACCTGCACGCAGCGCCAGCAGAGCACGCACTTGGCGTAGTCGCGCACGTACATCGGGTTGTCGTCGAGGAGCGGTGGCTCGCGCCGTTCGGCCTCGGGGAAGCGGGCCGGGTCGGCCGCGTAGTCGGCCATCTGCGCCTGGATTGCCGGCGCCTCGCTCAAGTCCACCGCCGAGTTGAGCATCTCCAGGATCGTGCGGCGGCTGCGCTCGACCCGCTCCGAACGCGTCTGCACCTCCATGCCGTCGGCTGCGGCGGCCACGCAGGAAGGTTGCAGCAGCCGCGCGCCTTTGACCTCCACCACACAGAGCCGGCAGAGCGCGTTCGCCGTGCACGCCTCGTGGTAGCAGATCGTCGGCACGGCGATGCCTGCTGCTGCAGCGGCCTGCAGGATCGTCGATCCGGTGGGTGCGGTGACGGTCTGGCCGTCGATGGTCAATGATACTGTGTCCGCCATGCGTCTGGGCCTTTGGAATTGTCAATGGTGAATGGTCAATTGTGAATTGTGAAGGAAGAAACCCTCGCTCACGCTCCGGGTTCAGGCTGACGGCGCCTCTCGCCCCTCGCCCCTCGCCCCTCAAATAACCCTGGCCAGTGCTTCATGGCGCTCAGCACCGCACTCGCCGCGGTCTGGCCCAGGCCGCAGAGGGAGGCGTCGGTCATCGTCCAGCCCACGTCCTCCAGGCGGATGGCGTCGCCGGGCAGCGCCGCACCCGCTGCGACCCGCTCCAGGATCTCGGCCTGGCGCTGCGTCCCCAACTGGCACGGGTAGCA
>JAPKMV010000507.1 GCA_026645635.1 Caldilineaceae bacterium | reverse complement strand
GAGAGCCGCGACGCCACCCGCGCGCTGACGCTGCTCGACCATCGCCAGCGCGACGGGGTGAGCGGCTTCCTCACCATCACCGGCGGCAAGTGGACCACCTTCCGCCTGATGGCCGAGACGACGATGGACATGGCGTGCCAGCAACTGGGCGTGACGCGGCCGTGCAAGACCGCCGACACCGTCGTGCCCGGCGTGGAGCAGGGCCACTACTGGCTCGGCCACCGCCTGCACGAGGTGGAGGAGCACCATCTCCAGCGTGAACTCGTCTGCGAATGCGAGCTGGTCACCCGCGCCATGCTGGAGCAGGCCGCGCTGAAGAACCCGACGGTCACACTCGACGACCTGCGCCGCGACGTGCGCCTGGGCATGGGGCCGTGTCAAGGCGGCTTCTGCACCTTCCGCGCTGCGGCCATTTTGCACGAACTCGGCGCGGCTCAGCCGCCCGCCGGCGCGGACGATGGCAACGCCTGGGACGTGGCCTACCTGCAATCCCCCGCGCACAACGCCGCCGCGGCGCCAGCGCCTCAATCTCCAATCTCCAATCTCCCCTCACTCTCCTCCACCAACCTGCTCCTCCGCGACTTCCTGCAAGCCCGCTGGCGCGGCCTGACGCCGATCCTCTGGGGGCAGCAACTCAAGCAGGAGCGGCTGGACGAACTGATCTACTTGAGCCTGATGAACGCCGATCACCTGCCCGACGACGGTGCGCACAGCCCGTTGACCGAGTTCTGGCAGTTCGACACGACACCGGGCGCGGAATGATCAATGGTCAATTGCCAATTGTTAATTGTCAATTGTCAATGAAAAGCGGCGTGGCGACGCCTGCATTGACAATTGACAATTGACAATTGACCATTAACAATTACTCGAGGTTTGTATGCTCGATTTACTGGTCATCGGAGCGGGATTGGCGGGGCTGACCGCGGCGCTACGGGCGGCGGAATCCGGGCTGCGCGTCAAGGTGATCGCCAAGGGGATGGGCGCGCTGCACTGGAGCGCGGGCACGGTGGACGTGCTCGGCTATCTGCCCGGCAGCGAGCCGCCGGTGCGCTCACCGTGGGAGTTGCTCCCGCGCCTGCCGGATCGGCATCCGTATCGCATTGTCGGCGCGTCGGCGCTGCGGGCGGCGCTGGCGCAGTTCACGGCATGGACGGCGGCGGCTGGTCTGCCTTACGGCGGCGGCGCAGTGGCGGGCGAGAACTTCATGCTGCCCTCGCCGGTGGGCTCGCTGCGCCCGACGTACCTGGCGCCCCAGGCCCAGCAGGCCGGCGACCTCAGCCGCCCTGCGCCGCTGGCGGTGATCGGGTTCAAGGGGCTGCGCGATTTCTACCCGCAGTTGCTGGCTGACAACCTGGCCGCGCAGGGCATCCCCGCGCGCGCTGCGCAGTTGCCCTTCGACCTGCTCACCGACCGCCACGACGCCAATACGGTGCAGCTTGCCCAGGCCCTCGACCACCCGGCGCGGGCGGAGCGCCTGGCTGCGGCGCTGCGCAACGTCGTGCAGCCGGGCGAGCGCGTGGCGCTGCCTGCCATCCTGGGGCTGCACCGCCACGCGCAGACCCACAAGCTGCTGGCGGATCGGCTGGGTGCGCCGGTCTGCGAGATACCGACGCTGCCGCCCAGCGTGCCGGGCATTCGCCTCACCACGGCGCTGCGCCATCGCCTGGAAGCGTTGGGCGTGCGCGTCGAGATCGGCATGGAGGGCATCGGTTTTCAGGTCGAGGGGGGCGAAATTGCCTGGGTAGAGACGGCCACCAGCGCGCGCCCGCTCAAGCACCGCGCCCGCGCCTATCTGCTGGCGACGGGCGGCGTCCTCGGCGGCGGTTTCAACAGTGACCACACGGGGCACTTCTGGGAGGTGGTCTTTGGCCTGCCGCTCACCGTGGCGCAGGACCGGGCCGAGTGGTTCCGCCCGCGCTTCTTCGACCCGGCGGGACAGCCGGTCTTCCACGGCGGCGTGGCGGTGAACGACAGCTTGCAGCCGGTGGACGGGGCCGGGCGCACGGTCTACCGCAACCTGTGGGCTGCGGGCGGGCTGCTGGCCCACGGCGACCCGATCCTGGAGCGCAGCCTGGAGGGGATTGCGGTGGCTACGGGCGTGGCAGCGGCGGATGCAATTGCGGGGATCAGCGTGCCGCAGGTTGAAATAGAACGCGGATGACGCGGATTAGGCGGATTTTCGCTGATTCAATCCGCGGAAATCTGCCTAATCCGCCAAATCCGCGGTCTATTCCGTGGCGCATTGCGGCGATCCCAAGCGTTTCAGGAGTGAGTTTTGTGGCGCAGTTAGTCTACGGCGACCGGATTGGCAAGACGGCCAGGCTGCGCATCGGCTGCACGGCCGTCGTGTTCGATGCGAGCGGCGCGCAGGTTTTGCTGACGCAGCGCACCGACAACGGGCGCTGGTGTCTGCCCGGCGGCGGGATGGATCCGGGCGAAAGCGCAGCCGAGGCGTGCGTGCGCGAGGTGTGGGAAGAGACGGGGCTAGAGATTGAGGTGACGCGGCTGCTGGGCGTCTATTCTACGCCGCACCGCATTTCGGTCTACGCGGACGGCAACCGCTGGCAAAATGTGGGGCTGGTCTTTGTGGCGCGCATCGTCGGCGGCGCGCTGGGCCTCAGCCATGAGACGCTAGCCGCGGGTTTCTATCCACTGGCCGTGGCGCAGACCATGGACGTGTTCGAGCATCATCTGCAGTACATCCAGGATGCGCTGACCGGGCAGCCGGCGGCGTTCTGGGGCTGAGCAACTGTTTGAGAAGGTCATTTTGACGCAGAAGCGCAGAGCGGCAGCGGTTCGCAGAGGAAAAACAGAGAAGGTTCACAGGCGGATTCTCTACGTTTCTCTACATCTCTGCGCCTCTGCGTCGAATCAGGTGAATTCCACGGAGCGGCGCGATGCATGAAATCAACTGGCACACCGTAGACCATTCGCTGGACGAGTGTATCAAGTGCAATATCTGCACGAGTTACTGTCCGGTGTCGGCGGTGACGGACCTTTTCCCCGGCCCGAAGTACGTGGGGCCGCAGGCGCAGCGTTTCCGCGAGAACGGCCAGCCGCAGGCGCCTGACCACGCGGTGGATTACTGTTCCGGATGCCGCGTCTGCAACGAGGTCTGTCCCACCGGCGTGAAGATCGCCGAGATCAACGCGCGCGCCCGCGCGGCCATCGTGCGCGACCGGGGCATCCCGCTGCGCAACCGGCTGCTGGGCCGCAACGAACTGCTGGGCAAGGCGGGGAGCATCGCGCCGGCGCTGGCCAACTTTGCGCTGCACAATCCCTTCAGCCGCTTCATGGCCGAGAAGGTGATGGGCATCGCCCGCGACGCGCCGCTGCCCACCTGGAGCACGAGCGGCACCTTCCGCGATTGGCTCAACCGCACCGCAGCCCAACGGCTGCGCGCTGACAAGAAGGTAGTCTACTACCACGGCTGCGCCACGATGTACTATGAGCCGTTCATCGGCCAGGCCGCGGTGCTGGTGCTGGAGCACAACGGCTATGAGGTGATCGTGCCGGAGCAGAACTGCTGCGGGCTGCCAATGCTGAGCAACGGCGAGTTCCCTGCGGCCGAGCGTTACCACAACGGCAACGTGGGCAAGCTGGCCGGCTTTGCCCGCGCCGGCTATCCCATCGTCGGCACAAGCACAAGCTGCACCCTCACCCTCAAGGAGGAGGCGCCGGAGCTGCTCGATCTGCAGACCGAGGGGGTGCTGGCGCTAAAAGACGCCACGTGGGACATCTTCGAGTG
>JAPKMV010000506.1 GCA_026645635.1 Caldilineaceae bacterium | reverse complement strand
CTCGTCCTTGTGACGCGCGGCGCGCGCCATCTCCTCGTTGGCCGCGCGCAGGTCGGCGGTCTGCGCCGCAACCCGCTGCGAGAGCAAGGCGCGTTCCTGCTCCAGACTGCGTTCGGCGGCCAGCCGCTCCTCGATCTCGCGCTGCGCCTGCTCGTAGAGCTGCGCGTTTTCGATGGCGATGGCGGCAAAGGCGCCGAAGGTGGTGGCTACGGCCACCTGCTCCTCGTTGTAGTAGTCGGCCGTGCGGTGCGTCAGGTTGAGCACCCCGATCACGCGGTCATGCACCAGCAGCGGCACACCGAGCCAGCAGCGGATGTGGGTATTGCCTGGGCGGTGCAGCCAGCGGGCATCCGTTTCGGTATCACGGATCAGCACCGTGCGACGCTGCTCAATCACCGCGTGCAAATGTTCAAGCGCCTGAACATGCACCACCATCGGGTCGGCGCCACGGGCGAAGGCAGTGCGCTGGGCAACCGGGCGCAGCAGGTCACCCTCCAGCAGCATGATCGACGAGCTGGTGTAGCTGACGACGCGCGCCAACTGATCCAGGATCATCGGCAGCAGTTCATCCAATGCCAGATTCGCCACCAGGTCGCGCGAGACCTCGAGAAGAATCTGCTTCAATTCAGAATTCTGCGTATTCATGCTACTGCCCAGGGTACTCCGACAAGAGCGTAGAGATCGATGCCATCTCGCCCTACGCGTTCGCCACTTCTTCCAACAACATACAGTAGGCTTGCTGGCCGCGGCGGAAGCTCGCCAGCCGGAAAAACTCGTTGGGCGAGTGCTGGCGTTCGTCGTTCAGCCCGAAGGCAAAGTTCACCGTGTAGACGCCCAGCGAGTTGAGAAAGAGCGCGCAGACGGGGATCGTCCCGCCGGAACGCGCATAGAACGGCTGCTTGCCATAAAGCTCTGTCAGCACGGCGTGGGCCGCCACATTCCCCGCATGGTCGGCGGGCATCAAATAGGGGATGGCGCCGCTCTCCGGGATGGTGACCGTCACCTGGACGCCCGGCGGCGTGTGGCGCTGCACATGCTGCGCCAGCAGTTGCGCGATCTCCTCCGGCTGCTGGTCGGCCACCAGGCGACAGGTGATCTTGGCGTGGGCCTGGCTGGGGAGCACCGTCTTGACGCCGTCGCCCTGGAACCCGCCCCAGATGCCGTTGACCTCCAATGTCGGCCGGCCCCAGGCCCGCTCCAACGTGGTGTAGCCGGCCTCGCCGAAGACGTCGGGGATGCCGAGCTTCGCCTTGTACTCCTCCTCGTCGAAGGGCGCCTCGGCGATCTGTGCGCGGTCGGCGGCGGTCAGCGGACGCACGCGGTCGTAGAAGCCTTCGACCAGGATGCGGCCGTCGGCGCCGCGCATGGAGGCCAACAACTGGACGAGTGCGTGCACCGGGTTCTGGATCGCACCGCCGTAGCCGCCGGAGTGCACATCGTAGGCCGGGCCGACCACGTCGATTTGCAGCGCGCACAGCCCCTTGAACGCAATACCCAGCGCCGGCTGGTCTTCGGCCCACTGGCCGCCGTCGGCGCTGACGACATAGCTGCACGCAAATTTGTCCTTGTTGGCGGCGATGAAATCGGGCAGGGTCGGGCTGCCGATCTCCTCCTGCCCCTCGAAGAAACATTTCACGTTGAGCGGCAGGCTGCCGGATGTCTGGAGCATCGCCTCCAGCGCCAGGATCGGGGCGAACATGTTGCCCTTGTCGTCGCTGGCGCCGCGGGCATAGACGCGGCCATCTCTGACCACCGGCTCGAACGGCGGGCTGTCCCACAGTTCCACCGGATCGACCGGCTGCGTGTCGAAATGGCCGTAGATCATAACCGTCGGCTTGCCGGGCGCGTGGAGCCAGTCGGCATAGACAACCGGATGGCCGCCAGTCTCCATGATCTCCACATGTTCCATGCCGGCGGCTTGCACGCGCGCCGCAACCCAGTGCGCGGCGCGGCGCACATCGGGGGCGTTGGCGGGCAGCGCCGAGATGCTGGGGATACGCAAGAAATCAAGCAACTCCTGCTCGAAACGCTCCTGATGCGCCGCCAGATATTGCTGCCAATCCATACGCTTGCTCCTTGTTGTGGCTTGATTGCTGCAGACGCCTTATCTTACTCCATATTCAGGATTTCGCGAATCTCCCCGGCTTCACGGCGCGCGTGGCAATGAAGGTCGGCAGGTATTCGTTGAGCTTGGCATCGGGCCAGCCGTCTTCGTAGAAACCGGTGATCACAAAGCCGGCATCGGTCTGGCCGCCGATCTGATCTTCCAGCGTGTGGCCGAATTCCAGCGGCTGCATATCGGCGCGCAGATGCGCCCGTTCTTCGTCGCTCAGGCTGGTCAAGTCCGAGTAGGGGATGCGGTGGCGCACCTGCAAGACGCCGTTGTCGGCGAGTTCCTGGTCGAACAGGTACATCACCGGGTTGGCGAACCCTGAAATCAACACGCCGCCGGGGCGCAGGATGCGAAACGCCTCACGCCAGACAGGGCGCACCTCCGGGACAAAGAGATTGGAGCAGGGATGCACGATCAGGTCGAAGGAGTCGGCGGCGAAGATGCTCAGGTCCAACATGTCACCTTCGAGGGTCGTGATCTCCAGCCCCTCGCGGCGCGCGACATAGCGATCCTGCGCCAGTTGTTGGGGCGAAAGATCGAAAACCGTGACGCGCGCGCCGGCCGCAGCCAGGATTGGCCCCTGCTGGCCGCCGGCGCCGGCCAGACAGAGCACGTCGGCGCCGGCCACCGGGGGAAACCAGGCGCGCGGCACTGGCCGCGCAATGGTCAGCGTGAACGACCAATCGCCCTGCCGCGCGGCGGCGATGGTCGCCTCATCCACGGGCACAGTCCACTGGCTGTTGCGTTCGACCGCGACATCCCATGCCTGCCGGTTGTAGTGGGTGATATCCTGCTCCACAGTCGCTCCTTTGCCCCTCGCTCACGCTTCGGGTTCAGATGAACTCGCCCCTCGCCCCTCGCTACTCCTCAATATTCCGCAAATACTCGGCGCACTCTTCGGGCAGCGATGGGTTGATGTAGATGCCGCTGCCGATCTCGAAACCGGCGGCAAAAGAAATGCGCGGCAGAATGGTGATGTACCAGTGCAGGTAGGGCGCGCCCAGGTCGCTCAGCGGCGCGGTGCGGATCGCGTAGTTATAGTCCGGGTTGTTCAGCCCCAGAAACAGTTTGCGCAGCACGCGGTGGGTGATTTCGCCCAGGTCGGCGACTTCCGCCGCCTGCGAGTAGAGAAAGGACGCGGTGTGCTTCTTGGGGATGATCCAAAGATTGAAGGGAGAAGGCGACGCGTAGGGCGCAAAGACCACGAAGTTTTCGGACTCGGCGACGAGCCGCCTGCCCTCTGCGATTTCCTGCTCCACCATGGTGCAGAAGACACACTCGCCGGCCTCGTCGAAGTGGTGGCGGGCAGCGTCGGCGCGCAGCCGCACGTCGTTGGGCACGATGGGCAGCGCCATCAACTGGGCGTGGGGGTGAATCAGCGACGCGCCGGCCGTGCGCCCGTGGTTTTTGAAATAGAGGATGTACTCGATGCGCCGATCGCTCTGCAGCATCCAGCCGCGGTCGATAAAGGTCTGGAAAGTGAGCGCGACTTCGGCAGGTTGCTGCAAAGCAGCGCAGGTGTTGTGAAACGGCGACTCCACGATCACCTCGTGGTAGCCGACGCCGGAGATGCGGCGGATCAATCCCTGGTATTTCCGCTCCAGGTCATTCTTGGCATCGAGCGCCGGGTAGCGGTTG
>JAPKMV010000505.1 GCA_026645635.1 Caldilineaceae bacterium | reverse complement strand
AGGAATACGAACTGCTGCCCAACTACGAGTACGGTGTGGAACACGCCCGCATCCCCGGCAGCGACGAGTCGCCCATCGGCAACGCACGCAAGTGTCACTTCTGCCTGCACCGGCTGGAGCAGGGCGCGCTGCCCATGTGCGTTACTACCTGCATCGGCGTGGCCAACTTCTTTGGCGATCTCAACGACCCCAGCAGCATGGTGGCGCAGATGGCAGCGCAACCCAGCATGGTCGTGCTGAAGGAAGAACTCGGCACCAAACCCAAAGTTTTCTATCTGGTCTAGGGGAGGCGAACCAATGACTACTTTAGCAACGCCCATGCCCGCTGGGAATGAAATCAAAAGTCAGAACTGGCTGCAGTGGGTGGCCTGGATTCTGACCGTTGTCTGTCTTGCCGCTGGCGCTTATGGTCTCTACTTGCGTTTCACCGAGGGGCACGCAGCGGCCAACTATGGCTCTTATGTGCCCTGGGGGCTGTGGATCGCCGCCTACGTGGCGCTGATCGGCGCGTCGGCGGGCGCGTTCGGCTTTGCCGCCGTCGTCTTCACCATGCGCAAGACCGAGTATTACGGCCTGGCGCGGTTGGCGATGCTGGTGGCACTGGGCGCCTTTGCCGCCGGCATGACCAATGTCTGGCTTGACCTGGGGCATCCCTTCCGCTTCTGGAAACTATTGGTTGAGACCTCCTGGACCTCGATCATGGGCTGGATGTCCTGGTTCTACGTGATCTATGGCCTGATCCTGGTGGTGGGCCTCTTCCTGACGCGCAACGGCGTCATTCCGAAGTTCATGGAACGCTTCTCCTGGCTGGCCTTCCTCTTCGCCATTGCCTTCGCCGGCGCCGAAGGTGCACTTTTTGGCGTCGTTGGCGCCCGGGCGCTGTGGGAATCGGGACTGACGCCCATACTCTTCCTGGTGGAGGCGGCGCTCTTCGGCGTAGGCCTGGTGGTAGCGGCTGCAGCTATCTTTGGCAAGCTCAATACCGCTGCTGCACGCACACTGGGCGTGGTGATGCTGATCCTGCTGGCCGGGCTAATTGTGTTGGAATGGGCCGAATACAGCACCGGCCTCTACGCCTCGGTGCCGGCCAAGAGCAGCGCGATCATGACGATTCTCATCGGCCCTTACTGGTGGGTCTTCTGGGGGCTACATCTCGGCATTGGCGTCGTGCTTCCCGGTCTGTTGCTGCTCTTTGGCCGCGGCAATGTGCTGCTCACCGGTCTGGCCGGCGGGCTGATCGCCGCCATGGGGCTGGCCACCAAGCTCAACTTGGTGCTGCCTGCCCTGGCGCAGGAAGAACTGGAGGGGCTGGCCCATGCTTTCACCGGCCCTGGCCTGGCTTTCACATACTTCCCATCGACGCTGGAGTGGCTGGTCTGGCTGGGCACACTCGGCCTCGGCGGTCTCATTGTCCTGATCGGTTTCCGGCTATTTGGGCTGGCCAAGCCGACGCAATCCGGCAGCACAAGCAAGTAGGGGGTTCCAATGACTACTGAATCAACAAAGAATATTCCTGTGATGGATGAAGATTGTGCTGGCGAGCAGGGGATGACGCTGACCCGGCGCACCTTTGTCAAGACTTCGGCTTTGGTAGGCGGCGTTGCGGCGCTTGCTACCCAGATGCCCGCCGTCGCTGCCAGCCTGGCTGAGACGACGCAAAATGGACAGGCTGCCGCGCTGGCAGCCACTGTGGACGCCTATCCGCTGGCCGACCCGAACAACATCCTCTACTCGTCCTGTTTGCAGTGCAACACTGGCTGCGCGATCAAGGTGAAGATCATAGACGGCGTCGTCTCCAAGATCGACGGCAACCCCTTTGGGCCATCATCCTTCTGGCCCTATCTGGACTACAAGACTTCGCCGCTGGAAACTGGCGGCGTCGACGGCTGGATCTGCCCGAAGGGTCAGGCAGGTCTTCAGTCTGCTTATGACCCGTACCGCATTCGCAAGGTGCTCAAGCGCGCCGGTGCGCGCGGCGCCGGTCAATGGGAGAGCATTGAGTTCGACCAGGCGATCGATGAGATTGTCAACGGCGGCAAGTTCGCCGACGGCACGACGTCCCCCGGCCTAAACGAACTGTGGGCGATCCGTGACGCCGCGGTGCTGGGCGACATGACCAAGGCATCCGACGCAATCATGGCCGAGAAAGATCGGGAGAAGCAAAAGGCACTGGTGGAAGAGTTCAAGGTCACCTTTGCCGACTACCTGGACAGTATGATCGACCCGGATCACCCGGATTTTGGACCCAAGAACAACCAGTTCTGCTTCATCTGGGGGCGCCTCAAGGACGGGCGCGGCGAGTTCATCAAGCGCTTCACCGGCGACGCCTTCGGCTCGATCAACGCCCACGGCCACACGACGGTCTGCCAGGGTTCACTCTACTTCACTGGCAAGGCCATGAGTGAGCAGTTCGTCGAGGGCAAGTGGACGGGAGGCGAGAAGTTCTACTGGCAGGGCGACCTGGCCCACACCGAGTTTGCGATCCTGGTCGGCAACAACGTCTTCGAGGGCGGCTATGGCCCGCCCTACCGCGTGCAAAAGGTGACGGATGGCCTGAGCACCGGACGCCTGCGCTACGTGGTGATCGACCCACGGCTGGGCAAGACCGGCAGCAAGGCATGGAAATGGCTGCCCAACAAGCCGGGCACCGAGGCTGCCATCGCGTTGGCGTTGACCCAGATCGTGATCAGCAACGAGCGTTACAACACAGGCTACCTGCAAAATGCCAACAAGGCAGCCGCTGATGCAGCCGGCGAACCCAACTTCTGTAATGCGTCCTGGCTGGTCAAACTGGACAAGGACGGCAAACCGGGCAAGCTGATGCGCGGCAGCGAGTTGGGAATTGCCGTCGAAGAACGGCCCACTGCTGACGGCAAGAGCACCTGGAAGTTCGATCCGTTCGTAGTGTCGAGTGGCGGCAAATTTGTCGCCTTCGATCCAAACGACACCGAGAATCCAGTGCAGGGCGACCTGCTGGTAGAGACGGAGTTCACCGGGCTGGATAGTGATGGTAAGGCCGTCACCGTCAAGGTCAAGAGCGGCCTGCAGGTGCTCGCCGACAGCGCCAACGAACACACCGTGGAAGAGTGGGCCGAGATCGCCGGTGTCAGCGCTCCTGACCTGTACGTGATCGCCCAGGAGTTCACCAGCCACGGGCGCAAGGCGTGCGCCGACATCCACCGCGGCGTGAGCCAGCACACCAACGGCTACTACAATGTGCAGGCGTGGTACGACCTGAACCTGCTGATCGGCAACTTCGACTATGCCGGCGGTATGGCGGTCGCCAAAGCCTACGACCAGAACGGCGCCAAAGAAGGCCAACCCTATAACGTAAACAAATTGTCCAACGGCGCGCTCAAGAAGTTCGGCCACACTATCATTCGTTCGGGCAAGTACGAGAACAGCACGATCTTCGAGGAGTACCCGGCCAAGCGCCCCTGGTATCCGCTGGCCACCGACATCTATCAGGAGATCATCCCGTCGATCGGCGACGCCTATCCATATCCGGTCAAGGCGGCCTTCCTCTATATGGGGTCGCCGGTCTATGCCCTGCCTGCGGGCAACACCAACATCGAGGTGCTCAAGGACCCGGCCAAGCTGCCGCTCTTCGTCACCTTTGACATCGTCATCGGCGAAACGTCGATGTACTCCGACTACATCATTCCGGATACGAGCTACCTGGAGCGCTGGGAGTTCCAAAAGTCGCACCCCAACTTCATCATGAAGAATGCACCGGTGCGCCAGCCGGTGATTGCGCCGCTGACCG
>JAPKMV010000504.1 GCA_026645635.1 Caldilineaceae bacterium | reverse complement strand
CCGCACCACCGTCGTCGCCAGCGACACGGTGGTGGCCAACCTGGTGCTTTTCGGCGGCGTCGGCGTCGTGCGCGGCGCGGTCTTCGAGGAAGATGGTGCGCCCGCGGCCAACCTGCCGATCTACGGTGGTCCCGCGGTGGTGCACACCGATGCGTCCGGCCAGTTTGTGCTCGAAAACGTTCCCGTGGGGATGCGTGACATCTCTGCGTTCGATGCGGCGCGCCAGCGCCTGGTGACCCGCAGCGTCAGCATCCGCAACGCCGGCGACGAGGCGGTCGTGCAGTTGATCATGCCCGCGCGCGGCATCATCGCCGGCCGCGTGCTCCAGGCCGACGGCGTCACGCCCGCGGCCAACGTGCGCGTGATCATCTTTGGGCCGGGCGTTCACAAGGTCTTCACCGACAGCGATGGCCGCTACCGCGCCGAAAACCTGCCCATGGGCGAGTACACGGTGAGCGCCTTCTTCAGCGATAACTCGGATGGCAACGTGGCCACCGGCAAACTGGTCTTCAACAACCAGGTGCAGCAGATCAACCTGACCTTCCGCGGGCGCGGCGCGGCGCTCACCGGCATCGTCCTCGACGACGACGGCGTCACACCTGTGGGCGCGCGCGTCGCCCTGAGCGAAGATGTGATCAAATTTGGCCGGCTGACGCCGCCGGAGAATCCGCTCTGTCTGGGCGCTATTGACCTGGGCGGCGGGCAGACGCTGCAATTGCCGCCCTGTGAGACCGTGCCCGTCGGCTTCGAGTTCAAGCCGCGCGCGCGGCGTCTCAACAGCCACCCGGCTACCGGGCAGTTCACCTTCACCCAGCCCTTTGTGGGGCCGCTGCTGGTGGAGGCCGCCAGCCCCTTCAGCCCTCAGGAGGTGAGCAAGCCGAGTGAAATGCCGCGCGCCAACGCCACGGTCTCCGTCACCCTTAGCCTGCTTTCCACCGGCGTCGTCACCGGTGCGGTCTTCCAGCCGGACGGCAGCCGCGCCGGCGCCAACGTGATCGTGCGCTTCGACTCCGGCTACCTCAGCGACGCCGCCGTGCGCACCGACAGCCAGGGCAATTTCCACTTCCCGCTGGTCAACCCCGGCGGTTTCCGCCTCACCGCCAGCGACCCGATCAGCGGTTTCCAGGGGCAGAGCACGGGCAACGTCGCCGTAGGCGCCACCACCTACATGCCGATCCGCCTGCTGCGCGAAGGGTCGGTCACGGTGCTGCCCATCGGCGCGGACGGCCGCCCCCTGGCCGACGCCGACGTGACGGTGACGGAGAATCAATTCCCCAACCGCGAGCGCAGCGGCAACACACGAACCGGCCAGATCACCTTCTCCGGCGCCGACAGCATCAGCGAGGGCGCCTTCAGCGTGCGGGTCTACGACCGCGTGCGCGGCGTCTACCGCATGGCGTCGGGCGTCATGCCCAGCTTGCAGGAAAATCCCGACGGCCAGGTGACGCTGACCGTGCAGGTGAATGACGCCGCCGGTGCAGTTCATGGGCGCTTCGTGCGGCGCAGCGGCGTCGGCATTCCCAACGCCCAGGTGATTCTCAACAGCGCGGGCGCCGAGGTCTTTGTCACCACCGACGCCACCGGCGCGTTCCAGTTCGACGGCATCCTCGTCGGTGCGTTCCGCCTGCACGGCGAAGACCCGGTCACCAGCCGCCGCGGCGAGGCCAATGGCGCCATCACCCTGGGCGGGGAGACCGTCTTCATCACCATGACCGAGCAGGCGCTGGGCACGGTGACAGGCGTGGTGCGCCGCCAGCCGGAAAACCTGCCCGTGGCCGGCGCATCGGTGCGGCTGTCCGTGGGCGGCCCCTTCGGCGGCAGCCGCTTCGCCCAGACCGGGCCGGACGGCGTCTACGCCTTCCCCGCCGCGCCTGTGGGCGCGTATCAGGTCGCGGCCACTACGCTGCTCTTCCCCGGCGCCGAGGTGAAGGCCAGCGGCGTCCTCACCGACGAGGGGCAAGTCGCCACGACCGACCTCACCTTCACCCGCCCGCTGGTGGGCGAGGTGCACGGTCGCGTCTTCCAGGCTAACGGCGCGCCGATGCCCGCCGGCACGGTGCGGCTCAGCCCGCGTGGGGCGGACAGCATCCAGACGACAGTGAGCATCACCGGCTTCTACACCATCCGCAACGTGCCGCTAGCGCCCTTCGAACTGTCGGTGCGGTGCGCGGGCAGGTGCGCAACGGCGCGGGCCAACCGGTGGGGCTGGCCGAGGTGCGCCTGGTGCGCAAGGCCGACGGCATGCCGATCAGCTACGATGTCACGCGCCAGGCTGATGCACAGGGCGCCTTCACCTTTACCAACGTGGTGGTGGGCGACCTGAGCGCCACTGCCCGGCAGATCACCACCAACCTGGCCGGTGTGGCCGATGGGCGGCTGGCGAGCAACGGCGGCAGCCTTACGCTGACCGTCACGCTCCAGCCGGCGGGCACGGTCAGCGGCACGGTGCGCCACGCCGACGGCGCGCCCGGCGCGCTGATCGGGCTGGAACTGCGCGCCGGGTCTACAGTCTACTACGGCTTCACCGGCGCCGACGGCGGCTTCCGCTTCGAGAACGTCAAGCTGGGCGACTACCTGCTCCACGCCTTCGACCCGCAGGGCCAGGGCATTATCGACGCCCGCGCTGTGCTCACCAGCCAGGGACAGACCGTGCTCCTGGGCGAGTTGATGCTCGATGCAGCGCCGCCGGCCGTGGTTGCGGTGCAGCCGGCCAACGGTGCAGGCGCCGTGCCCATCGACGCCCGCATCGTCGTCACCTTCAGTGAGCCGGTGCAGGTCGCCACCGTGACCTCGGCCAATTTGGTCGTCTCCAGTGCGGCCGGCCCTATCACCGGAACCTGGGCGCTGGACAGCAGCGGCGCCGTCGCCATCTTCACCCCGGCGCAGCACTTCCGCGATCTGACCACGGTCAACCTGCGCATCAAGCGCAACGTGAAGGATCTGGTCGGGCGCACACTGCCGGAGGAATATGTGGCGAGCTTCACCACCGGCGACACGACCGCGCCTGCCATTGTCAGCCGCAGCCCGCTGAGCGGTGCGCTCAACGTGGCCCTCAATACGCCCATCCGCGTCACCTTCAGCGAGGCGGTGGACACCGCCGCGGTGAGCAGCCCGGCGCTGCGCGTCTTCCAGAACGGCCAGCCCTTTGCCGGTGCGGTGAGTTGGCTCTTCGACAACACGGTGCTCGTCTTCACGCCCGCAGCCAACTGGAGCGCCAACAGCACGGTGCGCGTCGAGTTGGCCGCCATGCCCGACCGCGTCGGCAACCGGCTGCCGGCGAGCAACTTCACCTTCGACACACTTGACGTGATCCCGCCGGTGATCCAGTCCATCGCGGCGCCTGCGGGGCAGACGGTCATCGCCGGCGACGCCGCGCGCGTCGTGGCCACCTCGCCCGACACGGACGTGGACTTCGTTGAGTTCTTCGTCAACGGCCAGCCTGTCGCCGTGGTCACTGTCGCGCCTTTCGAGCTGGTCTACGCCACGCCGGTGGACGCCACCGGTGCGCTCTCGGTGACTGCACGCGCAGTGGACAAGGCGGGCAACCAGAGCCAGGTGCGCGGCCTCAGCTTGACAGTCCAGACCGACGCCCCGCCCCAGGCCACCATCGCCGCGCCGATTTCGGGCACGGTGGTGGCGGCCGGCGCGCGCGTCACCGTCACGGTCAACGCGCGCGACGACCGCGGCCTGAGCGAGGTCGGCTACCAGGCGTTGGGCGCGGCCGCGACGGCCAGCCGCGTCGTCGTCACCCCGGCGGTGACCACACGCGCCGCGGAC
>JAPKMV010000503.1 GCA_026645635.1 Caldilineaceae bacterium | reverse complement strand
AAAAAGGAGCGGCGCAGGGACACAATTGTTCCTGCGCCGCTCCTTTTGGCTCATTCACTTACGTCAATTCGTCGTTGCGCCAGCCTCGCTGATGAATTCGTTGAGCGCATTGGTGAAGTCCTCCACCGGCAGCGCGCCGGGGATGATGCGCCCGGAGCCGCCGTAGAGCACGATAAAGGTCGGCGTGCCCTGGACGAACTGCATCCCGTCGATCATGTCACTCTGCACGCGGTCGGCCATCGCTGGGTCAGCGATACAGGTCTCGAAGGCCGCAACATCCAGGCCGAGATCACCGGCTAGTTCGACGAAGATGGGGTTCGGGTCTTCCACCGACCAGCGCTCTACATTCTCGAACGCGGCATGGTGCATCTCCCAGAACTGGCCCTGCTCCGCTGCGCACTCGGCGGCGATGCCGGCTGCGGGGGCTTGCGGATGGATGCTGAGCGGGAAGTGCTTGAAGATCCAGAGCACCTGGCCGCTGTCCACAAACTGTTCGTCGAGAATCGGCTGCGTTTCCAGCGAGTGCCGCTTGCAGAAGGGGCATTGCAGGTCCGAAAACTCGACCACCGTAACCGGTGCATCGATGCTGCCGCGATACTGGTCGCCGGCCATGTTGAAGCCGGGGCGGTTGGGGTCGGGCTGCCAGCCTTCGGCGGTGGCCCAGAAAGGAATCTGCTGGTCGCCCTGAGGTTCAGCCTGCGCTTCCGCCGCGGCCTGCGCCGCGATCGGCGGCATCTCACCCGCGAGCAGCGCGTCGATGTTGCGGGCGAACTCGCTGAAAGGCTGCGCGCCCACCAGCAGGTAGCGGTCGGCGCCGCCTTCCCACGCGATCTCAAAACTCGGCGTGCCGGTCACACCGGCCACCTGTCCCTCGTTGAGCGCAGCGGCGATCAAGGCATCTTTCTCACCGGCGGCGATGCAGGCGTTGAGCGCATCTACATCGGCGCCAATCTCCGTTGCCAGCCGCACAAAGACCGGGCCGGGATCGGTGGCATTGCCCCATTCCGATTGAGTCTGGAAGATCTTGTCATGCATCGCCCAATACTGCTCAGCGCCCTGTTCGGCAATGCACAGCGCGGCAACGTGCGCGGCCGGCGCGTTCGGATGGCGTGACTCGATGGGGAAGTCGCGGAAGATCACCCGCACCTGGCCGGTGTTGATGTACGATTCCAGCAGCGCCGGTTCGGTCTGCACGAAGTGGCGCACGCAGAACGGGCACTCGAAGTCGCTGTACTCGCGGATCGTGATCGGGGCGTCGGGCTGGCCACGGAAGGGGAAGCCTTCGGCGGTGAAGCCCACGGGCGCTCCCTTGTGGACGCCGGTGGCAACATCGAGCGTGGCCGGTTCGGCGGCGGTGGTTGCCGCGGACTCATCGGTGGTGGCTGCAGACTCGACTTCGGCCGCAGCTTCGGGCGTCGCCGCCGCTTCTTCGGCAGCGGGCGGTGCGGCGAGCGGCGGCAGGCTGACCGACGAGCACGCCGAAAGCACTGCCAGCGCAACCAGGAGCGCACCCAGCATGAGCAGTGAGCGGCGCTGAGACTTGAATTGGAGATTTGTCATGGGCAAGGTTCCTGCAAACTGTGGATTTGATGGTTGACCGTATTTTGTGGCTCAGGCGCCAAAGGTAACAGCACACGCTGACGACAAAAGCCTGCCAACTATATCACAGACCTGGCTTCAAGAGAAGTTAGAATTCATTAACCCTGTTCACTATGCGCCACGCGCAACAACGGTCGCTGTGGTGGGCGACCGTTGTTGCGAAAACCAGGAGGTAGGAACAAGATGGCAGGATAAATTCACACCCGGGCTACGGGTAGCGGGCGCGTTGCCCTTCTTGGGTGAGCAAGATTTGGCGGATCGTTTCGACGCTGATGTGCTCGACGATGCGCCGCTCGACCAGATAGCGGCGCAACCGCTGCAATGACCACCGCGAATAGTGCATCCCCAACAGCCGTGGGTTGGTGTTGGCGACCTCGCAGATGCGCTGCCGCTGATCTTCTGAGAAGACCGGCGGGCGTCCTGGCGATTTGCCGCTGCGAAGACCGTCCAGCCCCATCGCGTTGAACCGATGAATCCATTTGCGCACGTTGATCGGGTGCAGATTCACCTCTTCGCTGATCTCCGGCACGCGTTTGCCCGACGCCGACAGCATAATGATCTGAAGACGATGGGTAGGGAGATCTTCCTCAGGGGAACCGAGGTGGTCCTCGATCACTCTCCTTTCCTGCTGTCTGAGTTTCCGAGTATACAGGGCCATATCGTAAGAGTCCTTTCGCTACTTGCCACAGCAGGCATTTGGCTGCCTTGTCTGAGTTCGAGTGGTCGATGAAAGTATCATAGCCGGTGCGTGAGGGATTTAGATCGGATAAATTGTGTATTTTTCGTGGCCGAACCGCTGATCTTTTGTCTATGTCTCTTTCTGGCATAGTGTGCCGCCGCAGCGAACGTGCGTGAGCGATGTAATGACCTTGCCCGAATGAGCGCTTCATGCTACCGTAGCCGCGGCGCGCAATCGGCGCGCTCTGGTCAATGGCCGAAAGAGCGCACATGGCAAAGCAACGGACTGAAACATCAGCCTTTGGGGTGAGCAAACGGGAGGCGCACAATGCCGCGCCTTTCTATGCCCGCCAATTGTACGGGCAGCCGGAAGGCGAGCCTGGCGCTGCGCTGTCGCCGGAGCCGCTGGCGCAACCGCCGCCGCCCGCCACCGCTTGGGCCAACCGCGTCTACTGCCAGTCATCCACGCACATGACACAGGCGCCGACGGCCAGCGTCGGTCTGGCGTTCACGTCACCGCCCTACAATGTCGGCAAGGCATACGATCTCGATTTGAGCCTGGCGGACTATCTGGCGCTGATGCAGGACGTGGCGCGTGAGGTCTATCGCGTGCTTGTGCCCGGCGGGCGTTACGTCGTCAACATCGCCAACCTGGGGCGCAAACCCTATATTCCTCTCCACGCCCATTTCTATCAGGCGTTGATGGCCGTCGGCTTCCTGCCGATGGGCGAGATCATCTGGCAGAAAAGCCGCGGCGCCAGCGGCAATTGCGCCTGGGGGAGCTGGCAGAGCGCCCGCGCGCCGCGGCTGCGCGACATTCATGAGTACTTGCTCGTCTTTGCAAAAGAGCACTACTTGCGCCCGGAACGCGGCGCGTCGGATATTGCCCGCGACGAGTTTCTGGCCGCCACGCTCTCGCTGTGGGAGATTCCGCCAGAATCGGCCACACGCGTCGGCCATCCCGCGCCCTTCCCGGTGGCGCTGGCGGAGCGGGTGATCCAGCTCTATTCCTACGTCGGCGACGTGGTGTTGGATCCCTTCGCCGGCTCCGGGACGACCTGCGTCGCCGCGGCGCTGCATGAGCGCCAGTGGCTCGGCTACGACATTTCGCCGGAGTACTGCGCCCTGGCCGAACAGCGGATCGCCGGCGCGCTGGCCAAGGTCAAGGGGGGAGGATCCCTTTGACGCAGAGACGCGGAGACGGAGAGGCTCGCAGAGGAAAAACAGAGGAGTTCTCCATGCGCTGTTCTCTGCGTTTCTCTGCATCTCTGCGCCTCCGCGTCAAAGTGGGGTGACTTTACAAACAGTTTTTCAACCTTCCCGGATTCTCTCAGAATCCGGGAAGGTTCAACGGGATAATGGATTTCGCATAGCCATGAATAGTCAACAGGATCAACCTGAACAGAGCAGCGCCAACAATGACGTCTGGGCCAACATCGTCAGCCCGATCGGCTATGTGCTCGCCGTTTCATATCCGCTGCTGGCGCTTTCCACCGGCGTGC